>JAITBH010000035.1 GCA_031283745.1 Candidatus Ectomicrobium neotermitis
CGTTTTCTGAGAGCCAAAAGCACACTTTGCGCCTTTGGTATATTTATATAAGTCGGTTCGAAATTGTTATCAGTGTCTATCCCAAGCTTATTTTTTGGCAGGTCTCTTATGTGTCCAAAAGAACTCAGCACCGTAAAATCATTGCCCAGAATTTTTGAAATCGTTTTTTCTTTAGCTGGGGATTCGACTATTACAAGGTTTTTAGCCATAGTTTTTCTCCTTTTTTTTTATCTTTTCCTAATGAAAATCTGTCCGGGTAAACTGTCGATAAAACCTCCAAGCTGGAGGTCTAAAATTATTTGCGACAGTGCACCCATATCTATCTGGGTTTTTGCGATTATAACGTCAAGGGCAATCCCTGATGGATTTTTTTCTATCACTTCCAAAATCAACTTTTCTTTTGTGCCTAAAGCCTCAAGTTCGGCTTTCGTTTTAGCGTCAAGCTCTACATTTTCAATGCCCAAATTTAATTGTCTTGCCATATCCTGCGGGCTTAGGGCAAGGAAAGCGCCTTTTTGTATCAACTCATTTGTCCCTTCGGAGTATCTTGAATAGATATTGCCCGGCACGGCAAAAACATCTTGCCCGTATTCTGCGGCATATCTTGCAGTTATCAAAGCGCCGCTGGTTTTTGATGCCTCTATCACTAAGACCGCTCTTGAAAGAGCTGCGATGATACGGTTTCTGCGGGGAAAAGAACTTTTGTCGGGCGGCTGGCTCAAGGGATATTCGCTCACCAAAACTCCTTTTTGGGCAATTTGCTCTTGCAGCTTTTCATTTTCAGGCGGATATTTTATCAGCAGCCCATTGCCTAAAACTGCCACCGTCCGCCCCTCGTGTTCTAAAGCCGCCGAGTGTGCCTGCGAGTCCACACCGCGAGCCAACCCCGAAATTATTGTTATGCCTCGCTTAGCAAAATATGAGGCAAACTCGTAAGCGGTGCTTTTGCCATAGTTTGTGATATTTCTTGATCCTACTATGGAGATGCCGCTAAAATCTTTTGGACCAAGCCTGCCTTTAATATACAAAACGAGAGGTTTGTCGGGGCAATTTTTGAGCGGGGCGGGATAACGTTCATCATTATAAAAGACAATGTCGACATTATTTTTGCGGGCTTTATCAACTTCCTTGATGGCATCATCGGACTTTTCGGCAACTTTTATTGCATGTGCTATCTTTGAGCCGATATTGTCAACATTTTCTAAAGCCAACCTCGAGGCAGACAAAACCGCCTCTGCTGAGCCGAATGTCCTCATCAAATTTGCAAAGCGGGCGGGACCAATATCTCCGACAAGCAACAGTTTTAATAAAGCGAGTTTTTTTTCATTCATTTTTTACCCCCAGAAAGTTCCAAGAAATAATTTCCTCCTGCCCAAGCCTCCAAAAAGCAATGTTTTTAATTTTGAGGTCTCTATACATTCCAGAGCGGGCGACCACTGTGGCGGCATTTTCAAAGTAAACGGTAACATTGACGGTCTCTTGATATTCAAAATACGGAATCCCTTCCTTAAACTGCACAAGCTCGACATTTTTTCTCTTTATCAAATCCAAAATTGCACTGAACTTATAAGCCCGAGCAGGGTTGCTGCTTGCCCAAGCACGTCCATAAAAAGGCAGCCCCATGACCAACTTTTCTTGCGGGATAACACTTGCCGAATACTTGGCAACTTGTTGGCACCAAGCCATCGAGGCAATTGATCCCGGTTTTGACCCGCTCCAATGCTCGTCATAAGCCATGATGATGATGCGGTCTACGATTTTTGAAAGCTCGGCATATTCATAGGCATCGTCTATGTATTTTGTTCTCGCGCCAACCGCCACGCTGAGAGGTTTTTTGCCGATCTTCTTTTTTAAGGCTTTGAGAAAGGAATAAAAATCCTCTTTATCTTTGACATTGACAAGCTCAAAATCAATCTGCAGCCCGTCATAATCTTTTGCCGCCTCGCCAATATCGTTTATCAGATCTTTTCTGAGAGGAAACTCTGATGACAAAGCAAAATGCGTCAAAGCCCTATTGCTTACTTGAGCAATCACAAGGTGAACACGGCCCTTATAATTTTTCAAGGTGGATCGTTTTGGAACTTTTGAAAGCTTGCCGAAATTATCAATCTCCCCCGCAAAGTAAGCAAGGTCAGTGATGGGGTATGAAACATTAAAAAATTGCTCCTCTCCACTCATGAGATAAGCCCAAATTTCATTAAAAAATAATTTTTCATTGGGTATCTCGTTAGCCGACACTCTCAAAGCTATCGACGAAAAAATCAACAGTGCAAAAACAGCAGCTTTTATAAATCTCATTTCATCTCCTTTTATCTATTTAATCTTTCAACAAACCTATTAAAACCTGCCGCCCCCGCTGGAGTATCTTTAAAAATTTTGCAGCACTCAAGCGCCGCGACAAAAGCCAAACCTATTTCCTTTTTCAAGATGTCTTGCGAGTTTTTAACGGTGAACTTATATTTATTTGCTAGCTCCACCGCCCAGCAATAGTGGTCAGCAGTCTCTTTATCTTTTTTTATCTCATCGATCTTGCCCGCTATCAAGCGTCCCGATATTTTTTCCATCGCATTTTTTAATCTGCCCGGCAAAACAGCCAGCCCCAAAGACTCTATCAGCCCCATATTTTCGCGTTTGATGTGGAAAAAACGGGGGTCAGTGTGAAAGATACCGTCGGGAAAATCTTTGGAGACGCAATTATTTCTTAAAACCAGATCCATCTGCATCTTCCCGTCAGTCATTTTTGCAAGAGGGGTAATCGTATTGTGGGGAGTTCTGTTTTTTTTATCGTCAACACTATATGAGTTTATCGATAAACTTTTGTCGCTATAACTTTTCCACACATTGAAAATATGAGAGGCTGCCCCGACAATATCTTTTTTTTGCCCGACTATCCGCACAATGCTCATCGGCCAACACAAAATGGAGCAGACAACTTTGGGGAACTTTTTTAGCTTGAAAGTTTTGAGGGTTTTGGCTCGATAAAGAGGAAATGAATAGTTGCCGCCTTGATAATGATCGTGATTTAGTATCGAGCCGCCAACGATGGGCAGGTCGGCATTTGAGCCGATAAAATAGTGCGGGATTTTGTCTAAAAAATCAGCAAAGCGGGCAAAAGTTTTTTTGTCAATTTTCATATCGGTGTGCCGCTCGGCCAGGATTATGCTGTGTTCATTGTAGTAGACATAAGGTGAGAACTGAAAAAACCAATGTTCATTGTTTAGTGTAAGCGGGATGAGGCGGACATTTTGTCGGGGCGGGTAGTTGAGCCGGCCGGCATATCCTTCATTTTGCGGGCATAAAACGCATTTTGGATAGTCCTGTTTAGAGAGGGCAGATGTGCCTAACTCTTTTACGGCAATAATTTCTTGAGGGGTTCTTTCGGGCTTTGAGAGGTTGATCGTTATGTCAAAAGTCCCGTATTTGGTTTTCGTTTTCCAGACTATATTTTTCTGTATACGTTCGACCTTGATGTAATAGACCCTCTTTTCCTGCTCATAAAAGTTACAGAGAGCTGTTTTTATGCCTTGCTTTGACGAGCTTTGATTGAACTTGGCAATGAAATCTGAGGGCCTTTGCAAAAAAGAGCCGATGACTGCCGTCTCAAGCAGCTCTCGTTCTATCGGCAGGTCTTTGATTTTGCGGTTTTCTACTGCCCATTGGGAGATTTTTGCAAGAATTTCGGTGGGGTATTTCGGAAGGTTTTGCAAGGTTTTTGTTTTGCGGGTTTTATTTGTCTTGCGGGCTTCAAAGCTTGTCAGTCCAAGCTCATCGATAATTCTGTTTGCAGCCCAAAATCTGTCATCTTCTTTGATAAGTCCATTTGCTACACCGTAATCCAACAGCTCACAAATATAAAAATGAATTTTCATTGTTAAATCCTTTTTTGGAATGCGGGTAATATACAAAAAAAACCCCTGCTCGGGAGAGCAGGGGTTTTTTTGACGGCAACCACATAATTAACCCGCCAAATCGAACAACCGTTGTTGTAGGGGAGGGTTTCAAACCCTCCCGTGTGGTCATTTTCGTGATAATGAAACGGCGGACGGCACCCCTTCGGCGGGCGTTCCACCCGAGTGATTAGTGGATAGTGGTTAGTGGTTAGTCAACTACAACGGCAACCACATAATTAACCCGCCAAAAGGAATCGGCGGGCGGGAGGGTTTCAAACCCTCCCCTACACTGATCGCACTAACCTGTGCAGTTCACCGTTCACTAACCTGCCAAGGGACAGGCAGGCAGGCCACTAACCCCTGCTGCCAGGTCGGGTGATCATACGGATTAACGGCAACGGCGAACCCGCCGAACAGAATGGCGGGCAGGCGGCAACGGCAATCGTGTGACCGTTGTTGTAGGGGAGGGTTTCAAACCCTCCCGTGTGGTCATTTTCGGGATAATGAAACGGCGGGCGGCAACACGAAACGGAACGGGTGATTGCGGTGCGGAATTTGGAAAATGGCGGGATTGGTTTTTTTGCCGTTGGTCGTTGTCGTGCGTCGTAAACGATAACGGCAACGGCGAACTGCCACGACAATCGAACGACCAATGTAGGGGAGGGTTTCAAACCCTCCCGTGTGGTCATTTTCGTAATAATGAAACGGCGAACCCGCCGAACAGAATGGCGGGCAGGCGGCAACACGAACGGAACGGGTGATTGCGGTGCGGAATTTGAAAAATGGCGGGATTGGTTTTTTTGCCGTTGGTCGTTGTCGTGCATCGTAAACGATAACGGCAACCACATAATTAACCCGCCAAAAGGAA
>JAITBH010000078.1 GCA_031283745.1 Candidatus Ectomicrobium neotermitis
AACGGCATTCTTAACCCGCCAAGAGGAATCGGCGGGCGGGAGGGTTTGAAACCCTCCCCTACATTGATCACCCGAGTTTCCCGCCGTTCGTTGTTGCCGTGTCGTTGCCGTTGTAGTTGCCGTTGCCGTGGCAGTTCACTAATCACTAACCACTTACCACTAATCACTGCCGTTCTGGTCGTTCCCTTTCGGTCCCTTTTGTTCCCTTTTGTTTCCCTTTCGTTCCCTGCCGTTCGGTGCCGCTGATCACTCAACCGTCACCGATTTCGCCAAGTTGCGGGGCTGGTCGACATCGCAGCCGAGGGCTACTGCTATGTGATAAGCTAAAAGCTGCAGGGGCAAAACTGTGATTATCGGCGAAAAAAACTCATCGGTTTTGGGGATATATATCTGATAGTCGGTTTTTTGAGGGGCAATCTCGTCGCCTTTGTTGATTATCGCTATTGTCGTAGCACCTCGAGATTTGGCCTCCTCAACATTTGAAAGAATTTTCTCATAGATCAAACTCTGCGGCATTATGGCAACAATAGGCATTTTCTCGTCGATTAAAGCTATCGGCCCGTGCTTCATCTCGCCCGCAGGATACCCCTCCGCATGAATATAGGAGATCTCTTTTAATTTCAAAGCACCCTCCAAAGCGATGGGATAATTTATATGCCTGCCCAAGTAGAGAAAATCTTTTTTTGAGGCAAACTTTTTAGCGATAACCTCTATCTGATTTTCGGTTTTTAGAAACTCCCCTGCCTTTAGCGGGATATTCCAAAGCTCCCAGACATACTTTTTGAGCTGATCGTCATTAAGAGTTTTCCTTTTATCTGCCCAATCTAAAGCCAAAGCGTATAGGGCTGCAAGCTGAGCGGTGAAAGCTTTAGTCGATGCCACCCCTATTTCCGGCCCGCAGTGCGTATAAAGCGTGTCATGAGCTTGGCGGCTGAGGCTTGACCCGACAGCATTGCAGATAGCCAAAGTTTTTGCCCCTTTGCTCTTTGCAAGTTTTAGCGCTGCCAAAGTGTCTGCCGTTTCTCCTGATTGAGAGATGAAAATGGCAAGGCTGTTTTCGTCTAAAACCGGTTGCCTATATCTAAACTCTGAGGCAACATCGACATCGGTAGATATTCGGCAAAAATGTTCAAAAATGAATGTTGCCGCACGACCCGCATAGTAGGCAGTTCCGCAAGCGACTATGTAAATTTGAGGCAGACTTTTTATAAAGCTCTCGCTAATGTCTATCTCTTTAATGGAAACTTTGCCCTCATCAAGATTGATCCTGCCTCTCAAAGTGTCCTCGATGGAACGGGGTTGCTCAAAAATCTCTTTGAGCATAAAATGTTTGTAGCCCTCTTTTTCAGCTTGAACGGCATTCCACAAAATCGTTTTGACATCCCGCTGCTGGGGTTTTCCCTGATTTTCAATTTTTATGCCGCCCGCTTTAATCTGGGCAATGTCGCCGTTTTCAAAAAAGATCATGTCCTTTGTGTAGGCAAGCAAAGCTGGAACATCGGAAGCGATAAAATTTTCGCCCTCGCCTACACCCGCAATCAGCGGTGCGTCAAGACAAGCACAGACTATTTCGTCAGGCTCGTCCTTAGATATGACTGCTAAAGCATAGGAACCTCTGACCTCCTTGAGTGCTTTTTTGACAGCATCAAAAAGGCTGTTTTTGTAATGCTTTCTTATCAGATGGGCTATGACCTCAGTGTCCGTTTCGGAGGTAAATTTCACCCCATCCTTTTCAAGCTCGGTTTTTAAGAGGACATAGTTTTCAATGATCCCGTTATGAACCACGACAATTCCGCCTGTAGAATCTGTGTGGGGATGAGCATTTTCTTGGCTGGGCTTGCCGTGCGTCGCCCAACGAGTGTGCCCTATGCCGACAAAACCCGATAGAGGCTCTTTGAGCAAAACTTTCTGCAAGTTCATCAACTTCCCAACGCTCCGCCTTAAATGCAAAACATTGTTGTCTATGACTGCTATTCCAGCCGAGTCATAACCCCGATACTCAAGTTTCTTTAATCCCTCAAGAATAATATCCGCCGCATTTTTGTCCCCGATATAACCCACAATTCCGCACATAAATCCTCCCTTACTTTTGATTTGGTAGGCAAAAAAAAACGCAACAGCCCAAGAAGGCAGTTGCGGTTTTTTGAATCTTCTTAAATTTTGGTGGAGCTAAGGGGGATTGAACCCCTGACCTCTTGCATGCCATGCAAGCGCTCTCCCAGCTGAGCTATAGCCCCAAAAACCCGTTTTTTTCAAACAAAAGACCTTTTTGCCGATGTCTCTAAGCGATGGTTATTATACTATTTCACTTGTCTTTTTCAATTTGACCCTTTTAAGGCTTAACGAGCGATGTTTTTTAGAACCACAAAGCCCAAAACTAAGAGAACAAGGAAAGCTATTGAAAGAATGTTGAAGTATTTCTCGATGACATTTTGAATTTTTGCCCCAAATATCCTCAAAGCCGCCGCCACAATAAAAAACCGGCTCGCCCTGCCAAGCAATGAAGCTAAAAACAGTGTCATCAAAGAAAGCTTAAACATTCCCGCCGAAAGTGTGATGGCTTTATAAGGAATGGGGGTAAAAGCCGCCCCAAAAATTGCCAAAAAGGCATTGTCGGCATACTCTTTTCCCAGCAATGCGACTGCATCTTGCAAGTTGTAGAGGTCTATCAGCCAAAGCCCGACAGTTTCATAAAGAACATAGCCGATGGCATAACCCAAAAATGCCCCCGCAACAGACCCCGCCGTGCATATTGCCGCTTTTTTGATCCACTTTTTAGGCTCGCCTATCACCAAAGGTATGAGCAAAACATCAGGGGGAACGGGGAAAAAGGAACTTTCTATAAACGCTATGCCAAAAAGTGCATAGTTTGAGGATTTGAGCTTTGCAAAATGCAAAGTCCAGTCATAAAGCCTGCGGAGTAGTTTTGATGGGTATTGAATAATCTTTTTCATTTGTCCCCTCTGTTAATTTTATATGCGGGCTAAGCCGCTCCTACGTGCTGCGTCTGCTGCTGCCTTAGAAACTGCGTCTTTGATACGCGGATCAAAAACGGATGGGATGATCTGTCCATTGCTTAACTGCTCAGGTGAAACTAAATCGGCAAGGGATAGTGCTGAGGCTATTTTCATATCATCGTTTATATCGGACGCTCTAACATCTAAAGCTCCCCGAAATATGCCCGGGAAAGCTAAAACATTGTTTATCTGGTTAGGGAAATCGCTACGGCCTGTTCCTACAACAGCAGCGCCGGCTTCGAGTGCATCTTTTGGAAAAATTTCGGGAGTTGGATTAGCCATTGGAAAAAGTATAGGGTTTTTGGCCATAGTTTTGACCATTTCTTTACTCAAAACGCCCGCCGCAGACACTCCGATAAAAACATCTGCCCCTTTAAGAACCTCTTTAAGCCCCCCTTTTTGTTTGTCTAAGTTAGAAATTTCAGCCATTTGAGCTTTTTGGGGGTTCAAACCGTCCCGCCCTTGATAGATAGC
>JAITBH010000017.1 GCA_031283745.1 Candidatus Ectomicrobium neotermitis
TGTGACCTTAAATAAGGTTCTCTCAGCAAAAGAAGCATCATCGAAATTGGCACTTTTAGACTCTGATACAAAAAACAATATCTTGGCCGCCATCGCAGGGGCAATTGAAAAGAACAAAGAAGAGATTTTGTTCCACAATGAAATAGATATGGAAGCGGCAAAGGAAGCAAAAGTTCCGCCCGCCCTGCTCGACAGGCTTTTTTTAAGCGAGAGCCGCATAGACGATATGATCAAAAACATTGAGCAACTAATAAAAGCTGAGGACCCAATTGGTGCTGAAATTGAGAAGTTTAACCCCACCGTCAACAACATTTCCGTCAAAAAAATCAGAGTTCCATTAGGGGTAATAGCAGTGATTTATGAGGCTAGGCCGAATGTCAGCGTTGACACGGCGGTTTTGTGCATAAAGTCAGGCAATGCTGTGATATTAAAAGGGGGATCTGAAGCGATGAACTCCAACAAAAACCTCATAAAAATCGTGGTAGACGCTGCCCAAGAAGCAGGGCTGCCAAAGGGTGCTATACAATTTATAGATACGGCAGACAGAGCAGCCATCAAAGAACTGATTGCCCTTGACGGCTTGATAGACCTACTCATACCACGCGGCGGAGATGAGTTAGTTAAATATGTCCGCACAAATTCCATCATTCCCGTTTTGTCTCACGGGAAGGGGCTTTGCCATTTGTATATCGACAAAAGTGCAGACATCAAAAAAGCAATAAAGATAGCCGTAAATTCCAAGTGTCAAAGGGCTGCTGTTTGCAATGCCGTCGAGACTTTGCTGGTTCACAAAGATGTCGCAAAAGAATTTATACCTTTAATATGTAAGGAGTTTTGGCAAAACAATACTCTCATCAAAGGTGATGAGGCGGTGCAAATTTTGGCAGGGGATATTAAAATTCAAAAAGCTGAGGAGATTGACTGGCAAACCGAATATCACGACTTAATTATCTCAATCAAAGTCGTCAACTCTCTCCATGAAGCAATAGCCCACATCAATAAGTATGGTTCAAAACATACAGATGCAATTGTTAGCGAAGATAAAGACGCAGCAAGTATTTTTTTGTCTGAGGTTGATTCGGCGGCAGTGATGATAAATGCTTCAACAAGATTGCATGACGGAGGGGTTTTTGGTTTTGGAGGAGAGATAGGAACCTCAACGCAAAAGTTTCACGCACGAGGCACGATGGGGGCAAAAGAATTAACAACAACCAAATATATAGTCGTCGGAGATGGAGCAATAAAACAATAGTTTCGGAGGAATTAAATGTTTGACATCAAAAAATTAAATGAAGAAATCAGTACACAAAGTATTTTTACCCAAAACTTACTCGGAGAAATTTCGAATGTTATCGTTGGGCAACAATATGTTTTAGAAAGAATGATTATCGGCTTGCTTGTAGATGGGCATATTTTGCTTGAGGGTTTGCCGGGTTTAGCAAAAACTTTAGCTGTAAAAACTCTCTCGCAATCCATAGAGGCGCAATATAAAAGGATACAGTTTACGCCGGATTTGCTGCCTGCCGATATTATCGGCACCTTAATCTATAACCCAAAAGATGGAAGCTTCAATGTTAGAAAGGGACCTGTCTTTACAAACATTGTTCTTGCCGACGAAATAAACCGTGCGCCAGCAAAAGTTCAAAGTGCTTTGCTTGAGGCTATGCAGGAAAAGCAGGTAACCATTGGCAACACAACTTATAATCTCCCAAAACCTTTTTTGGTTATGGCGACGCAAAACCCGATAGAGCAAGAGGGGACTTATCCTCTCCCTGAGGCACAGGTGGATAGGTTTATGTTGAAGCTGAAAGTTTCTTATCCAAGCAAAGAAGAAGAAAAACTTATTCTTGAAAAAATGACGAAGGGATTAGTCGAGGTAAAAGCTGTTACAACACTTAAAGACATAGAAAAAGCCAAGAAACTCGTCTCCCAAATTTATGTAGACAACAAAGTGAAAAATTACATAATCGATTTGGTTTTTGCGTCGAGAAATCCGCAGCAATACGGGCTTAATAGCCTGAAAAATCTCATCGCTTATGGAGGGTCGCCGAGAGCCACAATCAATCTTGCTCTTGCAGCAAAAGCCTATGCTTTCTTGCAGGGTCGTGGATATGTAATTCCTGAGGACATCAAAACCATTGGGCGGGATGTTTTGAGGCACAGAATTTTGATCACCTATGAAGCAGAAGCGGATTCGATGACCTCTGACGACATCATTGACAAGATTTTTAACGGAGTAGAAGTGCCTTAGAGTGAGGGGAAAATGGATAGAAAAGAATTAATAAAACATCAGATTGGACAGTTGGAAATAAAATCAAAAAAGTTAGTAAACGAAATGTTTGCGGGGCAATATCAGAGCGTGTTCAAGGGTCAAGGAATAGAGTTTTCTGAGGTGAGGGAATATCAGATTGGCGACGATTTTCGGAGCATAGATAGGAATGTCAGTGCAAGATATGGAAAACCCTACATAAAACTTTTTGCTGAGGAGAGAGAGCTGACAATAATTTTCTTGATAGACCTTTCCGCCTCTCAACATTTTGCAGGAAAAGGAAAATTGAAATCTGAAATAGCTGCAGAGGTTGCCGCGATCTTGGCTTTTTCGGCACTTAAAAATAATGACAGAGCTGGTATGCTTTCTTTTACCGACAAAGTTGAAAAAATAATCCCGCCTCGCAAAGGTAAAAATAATATTTTGCGTATCATCAATGAGATTTTGGACTATCGCCCCACTGGGACAAAAACTTCTATTTCAACAGCCTTAAAAGCCCTAAATGAAATTTGGCGGCGGAAAGCTGTTGTTTTTCTTATTTCGGATTTTGAGGACAATGGCTACAAAAAAGATCTCGCCGTCACCGCTAAGCGGCACGACTTAATTTGCATAAAAATAACCGACAAAATGGAAAGGGAAATTCCAGATGTCGGCTTAATTGAAATGATAGATCCTGAAACCCAGTCGAGAGTTCTCGTGGACTATTCTCTTTATGGCAAAAATTTCAACAAAGCTTCTATAGAGTTTGATGAGCAAACTTTGCTATCTCTAAAAAGAGCCAATGTCGATGTCATAAACTTAAACACTGAAGACTCTTATATCTTGCCGTTGATACGATTCTTTAAGGATAGGGAAAGAAGGATAGCTTTAGGATAAACAATGAAGAAAATTATTTTTACAGCTTTTTTTGTGTTGATGGCTTTTGCAACTTTTTCTTTTGCCCAAGAAAAAATTTCCACAACCTTTAACAAAACAAATGCCCTTGTCGGAGACATTATTGAGATGGTTGTAACTGTCGAACTCGAACAAGAGGCATATGTTTCCTCAAAGCAAAATCTTTCCTTTAACAATTTCGATATTCGCAACATAACGGTTAGACACTTATCGATTTCCCCAAACATTTTTGAACTTGTCTTAGAAATTGCTGCCTACAAAACTGGTGAACTTGCAATAGAACCTACCGTCGTTTTCTACATAAACTCCGACGGAACCAACAATTTATTTTTCACCCCGTATCAAACATTTTCCATCGTATCATCTATCAATGACAACAAGGCTCAAATAAGAGATCTAAAGCCGCCCAGAAAGCTCTCTATTGAGCCTTTTTATTTTGTGTTGATGATCTTGATTATTTTGATAATTGCCTCGCTTGCCTTCCTCATTTATAAAGACTTTTCTGAGCCAAAGAAAGTTGAAACTCCCGTCGACCCGCAGACAGCAGCCCTAAATTCTCTTAACGAGCTTTACCAAACAGATATGAAAAACATCGACAGTCGACTTTTCTACTACGTTATGTCTGGAATTTTGAGGGAATACATTTCCCTCAAATACAATTGTAATGCTATGGAAATGACAACGAGGGAGTTCTTTGAGTCGATAAAGAAAATTTTGCCGCACAATATTGATGAAAAAGAGGTCGCCAAATATCTGAAACTTTTTAACATTGTCCGCTATGCTGCTTTTGAGCCGGGCTATGAGGAAAATGAAAAGAGCTATGCCTTTACGAAAATGCTTTTGGAGACCTTATGAGATTATCTAATCCGATATTTTTAATTGCCGGGCTTTTAATTTTATGTGCAGCTTTTTGGTATTTGCATTTTTATAAGAAATATACCTACTCCCCTACCTTAAAATTCTCACGTCTTTGGCTTATCGGGGAGGCAAAAAACACTTGGAAAGCAACAGCACTAAAAACTCTGAAATGGTTGAGGCTTGCTGCTTTTCTTTTGCTGCTGATCGCACTTTCTCGTCCTCAAGTTGGGAAAGTTTTCGAGGTTTCAAATGACAGAGGTGTTGACATAATCATTGCCATAGACACATCCTCAAGTATGCGTTCAATAGATTTTTTACCTAATCGGCTGGAGGCTGCTAAGAAGGTTTGTGAGGACTTCATCAGGGAGAGAAAATACGACAGGATCGGGCTGGTTAATTTTGCAGGTCTGGCTTTCACTCAATCGCCGCTGACAACTGATAAGCAGTCATTGGCTGATTTTGTCAAAGGAATAAGCATAGGAGACACAGGGCTTGATGGAACTGCCATCGGCTCGGCGATAATTGCCTCAGTAAACAGGCTAAAAAACAGCACGGCAAAAAGTAAGGTGATTATTCTTTTGACAGATGGAAACAATAATATGGGCGAGGTTGACCCGATGACAGCCTCTCAGATTGCTGCGGAATATGACATCAAAATTTATGCGGTTGGAGTGGGCAGTGCTGAGGGCGGAATTTATATCGTAGACGATCCATTTTTTGGCAGGCGCGAGGTGAGAAATCCGCAGGATAGAATTAATGAGGACGCACTCAAGCAGATAGCATCAAATACGGGCGGACAGTATTTTAGAGCTTTGGATATGCGTTCTTTTGAAAATATTATGAAGCAAATTGACTCTCTTGAAAAAGACGACATCAAGGTGTCCCAATTTACAAACTACAATGAGGTTTATAAGCCCTTTGCACTCATAGCTTTCATCTTATTGCTTGCCATTGTCCTTCTTGAAAATACGATTTTAAGGAAACTACCGTGATTTTTGCATCCAAAAACTATTTATTGTTGCTCTTATTTTTGCCGTTTCTAATTTTTGCTTTCGTATCCTTTTATCGAAGCAGGCGGCAGGCTTTGTCTAAATTTATAGACGACAAAAACTTAAATGTTCTGACCAATGCCGATAACACTGTATGGATTAAGAGATACATTTTTTTAACTTTGGGATTTTTCTTTTTGATTGTGGCTTTAGCCCGACCACAGTTTGGAGACAAGACCGAAGAAGTTGCTCAAGAGTCCGCAACAATAATCATCGCCCTTGATATTTCAAAAAGTATGCTCGCTCAAGATGTGTCGCCAAATCGGCTGGAGCGGGCAAAAATGACGATACAAAACATTATCGCCCAAAGTCCGGGAGATAAAATCGGGATAATTGTTTTTTCGGGCATCGCTATGTGGCAGTGTCCGCTGACTTATGACTTTGAAGCGGTGAAAATGTTTCTGCAGGATATTTCCCCAGAGCAGCTGCCCATCGGTGGAACGCAGATAAGCGGAGCAATTGCTTTGGCAGCAGGAGCTTTTGAGGCTAACCCGTCAAAAGAAAAAACGCTCATCTTGATAAGCGACGGCGAGGATCACGATTCAAAAATAGTTGAAGCCCTAAAAAATGCCGAAGACAATGGCATCAAAATTATGTCCATTGGAATCGGAACACAAGTAGGCTCACCAATCCCAGAAAACGGAAGCTATCTAAAAGACAATTTGGGGCGGATAGTTTTCACAAAGTTAAATTCCGCACTTTTAGAAAACGCCGCAAAGCAGACAGGCGGCCAATATTTTGAAATAGGTGCAGGCGCTAAAGACATTTCAAGCACTTTAATTCGGGCAATTAGCGATATCGAAAAAAATGAAAATGGAAAAACTGTTAGAAATTCAAAGGCTGACAGATTTCAAATATTTTTACTTTTGAGCGTGCTATCGTTTGCAGCATCGGTGCTGATAGCCCCATCGAGGAAAAGAAAATGAGGACATCAATTAGAATAATACTTTTAATAATTTTGATAGCCGCTTTGGTTTGCGTTCTTTTAATTTCAGGCAAGAGCGTTGGGGCAAACAACAAAGGGGTTTCCGCTTACAATCAAGACCAATTTGATGAAGCAATCGACTTTTTTGCAAAAGCAGCTTATAGATCTCCTGAGGACATCGACATCCAAAACAATCTCGCCACTGCCAACTATAAAAGCGGGCAAAAAGAGAATGCGGGGGCAATTTATTCATCTGTATCAGACTCTCTTATTGCTTCAGACGAAAACAGATTTGAGGCATTGTTTGGGCTTGGGAATATAGCTTTTGAAAACAATGATTTTGACACAGCAGCTGACTTTTATAAGCAGGCGCTAAAAGTAGATCCAACCGATATGGACGCAAAATATAATTTGGAAAAAACTTTGCAAGCTAAAGAGCAAAAACAAAATCAAGAAAACAAAAACCAGCAAAATCAGCAAAACGAAGATCAAAATCAAAAAGAGCAGGATCGCAAAAAACAAGAAGACCTAAAAAATCAAATGAATGAAAATGACAAAAAACAGCAGGAAAATGAGCAGAAAAGTAGAGAGGCTAAGCAAAAAGAACATCAATTAAACAATGATCCTCAAAGCACGCCTCAAGAGAGAGAAAAAAATCAACAGGAAAGCGAGCAGCTCAAAAAAGAAAAGCAGGAACTTGATAAGCAGAGGCAGGATATAAACGAAGAGATCAAAAAAGAGATAAAAGCTCAAGAAGAAAAAGCAAGACAGAAACATCAGCAAATGCAACAGATCAAAGTGGAACACAAAGAAAATCAGCAACACCAAGCTTCGCAATCTCAAGATGATACGCAGGATAAAAAACAGCAAGACCAGCCTCTTCAAGACCTGCAAGAACAGCAATCAAACCCTGACAAAAAAGAAAATATGTCTGCCGAAACCTTGTTGAACTATTACAACCAAGCCGAGCAGAACTCAAACAATAAGCCAAAAAGAATAACCCAAGCACCTAATGTTGCTCGTCCATCAAAGGACTGGTAATGAAATTTTATAAAGCGAAAAAAAAGTGAAAAAGATACTGATTTTATTTTTAACCATTGTTACTGCAACCACAGTTTTTGCTGCCGATATTTCTTTTAACGCATCCGTAAACAATGCCTCAATTCCATTAAATGGATCTTTTGTTTACACGGTTACCATCAACGGAGACATAAACAATATACCCGATCCGCAGATAGGGGATTTATCCAACTTCAATGTGTTTTCGAGGGGAAAATCTCAAAGCATCAGCGTGATAAATGGAAGGGTCAGTGCAAATGTTTCTTACAACTATACCTTAGGTCCAAAGTCTATCGGACGCTGGACAATCCCGCCCGCAAAAATTGTTTACAACAACAAAACTTATACCACAGAAAGCATTGATATTGAGGTTGTTCCGTCTCAAAGTGTTCAAGGAGTTGCCCCGCAACAATCTCAATCTCCTCAACAAAACGTCCCTCAACGGCAAAGCCAAAACCCAAACATTTTTGTAAGAGCGTCGACTAATAAAAAAACTGTTTATGAAAACGAAAAGCTTGTCTATAAATTTTCTTTTTATACCAATGTAGATCTGGCATCAAACCCCGAATACATTCCTCCTGATTTTGGTGGATTTTGGAATGATGGCTCAGAGCCGACGAGCCGTTATGAAAACATCAAAGGAGTCCTCTATCTTGTCAACGAGATACACACAACTCTCTACCCGATAGCAGTTGGCAAAAAAACAATTTCGCCTGCTCAGTTGAGAGCATCTGTCATAAATTTGTCTATGCCTGACATCAGAAATATCAACAACCCCAACGATTTAATGCAGGCATTTTTTTCAATGTCGGGGCAAACGCAAAATCAAGAGAGAATTTTGCAAACAAATCCAATACAGATAGAGGTTTTGCCTCTGCCTCAAGATGGCAGACCCAATGATTTTTATGGAGCTGTTGGAAAATTTAATATCACTGCTGCTGTAGATAAAACCGATGTCCAAACCAATGAGCCGATAACACTTACAATCACGGTTAGCGGAGATGGAAATATGAAAAGTGTTACCCGTTTTGATGTTCCGGCAAACAATGGAATGAGAAAATATGACACTCTTATGTCTGATGCAAAAGAGAACAAAAAAGTCTTTACAACTCTCATGACAGCACTTACTCCCGGAGAGAAAATTATCCCTCCAATCAAGCTCTCTTTTTTCAATCCTTCTTCAAAAAAATATGAGACAGTCTCGACGACAGAAATACATTTGAACGCCAGCGGAGAGGCAGCCTATGAACTTCAAGGCCCTCAAAGTAATCAGTTTGGGAATAGTCAGGATATAAGATATAATCAGCCTATCGTCGAGGCAAAAAATTGGAACGAAAATTACATAGAAAACCCATATTTTTACTTCATTTTTCTGCCATTCATTTTGTTGTTGTTAGGAGGACATATGTTCAGGTTATTTAAATTGTCAAAAGAGTCAAAAGGGTCGATTAACAAGGCTCAAAAACTGATCGAACAAGCTCATAAAGATTTCAAAAAAGGGATTTTAGGTGGGTTGTTTGATGTGGCTTATAAGGCATTGCTTGAAGCTATCGATTCAAAAACAGGCTCTTCGTCTACCTCTTTGACAGAAAAACAAATTCTCGAGAACTTAAAAACTCAAAACCTCCCTCCAGAAATAGTCACAAAACTTTCCGTCATTTTTGAACACATCAATTTCTATAAATTTGCATCTGTTCGTGCCGATGAAAAAACATTGAAAGAAATGTTGGACAATGTTCAAGAAATAATTGACGACTTGAGCTGATTTGATATGAAAAAGTTTGTCTTTGTATTTGGGTTTTTGTTTGTCGCAGTTAATGGTTACGTCGCAGACCTCGATGTCTCTCAAATAAAAAATGCTCAAGCCGTTTTTGATACTGGAAACTACTCGCAAGCAATTGAAATTTACGAAACAATTATTTCCATTGACCGCATCAAAAATCCTTACCTGTATTACAACCTATCAAACGCTTACTTTAGAAATGGAGAGCTGCCAAAAGCTCTCTTAAATCTCCAAAGGGCAAAACGTCTAATCCCCCGAAACAAAGATGTCAGACACAATGAAAGTTATGTTGAGGCTTTGCTTGCTCAAGAACAAGGCTACCGTTTTCCAAAAGAGCTTTTTTTTACAACCTATTTTTCATTAAACGAGATAACAGTCGCAGCATCTCTCTTTCTAATGCTTTGTTTCATCTCCGTATTCCTATTTATCATCAACAGAAAACCACTCTTTAAGAAAATTGCATTCTACTTAGGTGCAATTTTTTTTATTTTATGCCTCCTGCTGATTTATAAAAAGCTTTGGCAGTCAAGAAACAATGCCGTCATTTTAGAACCAGCAACATTAAGGGCTATATCCTCAGCTGATGAAAGCAACTCCAACAACCTATCGTTGCCCGCAGGTTCTTTTGTTTGTTTTGTTTTGGAAAAAAATGCCTTGGTTTTGGTAAAAGCTTCGGTTGACGGGAAGAGTGTTGAGGGCTGGGTATCAAGCCTGCGGATCGAAAAAATATAATGGCCAAGATAATTGTGTTTGGGGGTTCTTTTGACCCTGTTCATAACGCCCATATTGAAATGGCAGAACTTGTAAACATTTCATTTGCACCGTCTAAAATAATTTTTGTTCCCGCTTTTTTAGCACCGCATAAAATGTGCCACTTCGCCCCTGCAGCAGACCGAGTTGAGATGTTAAAAATAGCGTTAAAAAACATCCCAAATGTCGAGATAAATCTCTACGAGATGAAACAGGAAACCAAAATTTATTCGTATCAAACTCTCGATTATTTTAAGAGTTGCTATCCTAAAGATGAAATTTTAATGATCATTGGCTCAGACGCTCTTTTATCCCTATCTACTTGGAAGAACATCGATTACATCGTCAAGAATTATCGTTTCGTCGTCGCAAAACGCAAAGATGTCGTCATCACTCCTCAAACAAAATTTCTTGATAGGTGTTTATTTATCGACAAAGAAATTGACAATGTTTCATCTACTCAAATTAGAAATTTGGTTCGCTCAAAAAAATTTTTGTCCAACTATCTCAATAAGGAAGTTTACAACTACATAATAAACCATGGCTTATACTCCTCAGAAAACAACAATCCTTAAATACATCAAAGAAAATCTTTCACCCGAAAGATTCAACCATTGCGTCAATGTTTCAAAGCTTGCTGTTTCTATTGCTATCTCTCACAAAACAGATTCTTCAAAAGCTGAAATTGCTGGACTGCTTCATGACTGTGCAAAAAATCTTTCCGACAAAAAACAGATCGACTTTTTTACCTCTCGTCCAAAAATAAAATACTTCGCACTCATCGCTCAGCACAGCCCTAAACTTCTCCACTCTTATGCCTCAGCAATTATCGCCAAAGAAAAATTTTCTATATCAGACAAAGACATCTTAAATGCCATTGCCCATCACACTTTGGGAAATGAAAATATGTCTTTACTTGAGAAAATAATTTATGTGGCGGACTCTGTGTCTTTTGAGAGAAATAACAGCGATGCTGTTTATATAAGGAAGCTCGCCAAAGAAAATATCGATGAGGCTTTTGTTGAGGTGATGAGGCACAAGATCGAATATGTTCTAAAAAAACGCAATTGGCTTTGCCCAAAATGTATCGATGTATGGAACTTTTATGCACAAAAAATATAATCGTAGGCACTTAACGATCTCACTTGTCATCATAGCTGCCATAATTGTTTTTTTATTCTTTTCCAAAACTGGCATTCAGATAAAAAAACTTTGGCTGGGGCAGCCTCTGATGATCAATGTTTTGTTTTACAGCAAAGGGGAAGTTTTGGCGGAAAAATTAGACGCTTTCGTGGTTTATTTTGACGGGAAGGCAAAGCTGATAAAAATTATGTCTATCGACCCAGAAATATCTTTAGAAAAAAACTTGAGCTTGAGAAAAACTTTTTACAACACAGCACAAAAAAATCTCACGGCAGCCAAAGAAAAGTTTTATGCCGACCTTGACGATATTTTTGAACATAGGTTTTCCGATGCCTATCGCATCAGTGTCGATTACGAAACTCTTTCGGAGATGTTTATTGTCAAAGGAAAACTTTTCGAACTCATCTCAAAGAATGATTTTGCAAACATAGACGAGAAAGAAATAACCCAGCTCAAAATTTTTGAAATGTTTTTAAATCGCTTCGAGCAGCTTCCATTTCTTACGTGGTTAAGCATCAAAAATAATTACTCTGCTCTCGACACGGATTTATCCAAAACTTTGTTTGCAAACTTATTGCTCTACTTGCAGTTTTCTAAACAGCCCATTTTGTTTTACGATGTTCCTGTAAGTAAAACCGCTGCAAAAATCGAACCTCTACGCTCTGAGATATTGCGGTTTTTAGACAATGTTTTTCTTGTCTCTCAGACAACAAATGTTGATGACTTCACCAATTTTGTCGAGATAAAAAACGCATCCGCAACACCACGGGCAGCTCAATATACAACGTGGCTTTTAAGAGAAAACGGGATTGATGTTTTAGATTACCTCAACTCCCCGATAACAGCAGATGAGACGATAATAAAGGATTACAAGGGCAACATTATGCAGGCAAAAAAAATAGCCCAAATACTTGGTGTTGGGAAAATAATAATTTCTTATGACAGCCATTATTATTATGACACAACAGTCATTATTGGGGCAGACTATAAAGTAAAAGGAGTGGAAATAAAAAATGGAAAACATTGATTTGGAGGCATTGTCGCTGCTTGCAGCTTCAATTGCAGACGACAAAAAAGCGATAGGAACGACAGTCTTAGACGTGAGCAAAGAAAGTGATTTCACGGATTACATTGTGATAGTAACAGGGGAATCTACCCCGCAAATAAATGCCATTGCCGACGAGATAGAGGAGAAGTTTAAGGAAATGGGAATAATGCTACTGCGGAGAGAAGGTCAAAAATCTAATTCTTGGCGAGTGATAGATTATGGAGGGCTTGTCATTCATATTATGTCTCCTCAAATACGGCAGAGATATAACATTGAGGGCTTTTGGCATAAGGCAAAAAATATCGCTGTCCCCCACACCCCTGCCCCAACTCCTGCTGAGCCTCAGATAAAGGCAGTCGAAACTTCTCCGTCAACAAAAGCAGCAACAAAGAAATTGAAAGCCAAAAAGACCGTCAAGAAAGTTGTTAAAAAAGTCGTTAAGAAACCAGTCAAAAAAGCTCCATCAGTAAAAGCCCCTGCAGCAAAGAAGGTGAAAGCTAAAAAGGTTGTTAAAAAAGCTACCAAGAAAATCGTCAAGAAAGTGGTTAAGAAAATCGTCAAGAAACCAGCGAAGAAATCTCCCGTTCCAAAAGCCCCAACAAAGAAAGTGAAAACCAAAAAGACCGTCAAGAAAGTGGTTAAGAAAATCGTCAAGAAACCAGTTAAAAAGACTCCATCAGTAAAAGCCCCAGCAACAAAGAAGGTGAAAGCTAAAAAGGTTGTTAAAAAAGCTGTCAAGAAACCAGTTAAGAAAGTTATCAAGAGACCAGTTAAGAAATCTCTTGTAGCCTCAAAAAAGTCAAAGAGGAAATAAAAAATGAGCAATGACAATTCGTTTATCGCATCTCCAACAAGCACAAAACATCCCAAAGGGCTTTATATGCTTTTTATGGTTGAGATGTGGGAACGTTTCAACTACTATGGAATGAGGGCTTTGCTCACACTGTTTATGATCGGTGCGGTCATCAATTTTTCAAAGGAAGATGCGAGCCAAATTTATGGGACCTTCGTGGCTTTCGTTTATCTTGCTCCACTTTTTGGTGGATATATTGCTGACAAATTTATCGGCAAAAGACATTCGATAACAATAGGTGCATTGTTTATAACCTCAGGCCAGATCGCTTTGGCATGTTATGAACTCCTTCCTCCGAGGGCTGCTCTTTTTATGGGGCTAACTCTCATCATTATCGGCAATGGATTTTTCAAGCCCAATGTCTCCGCTATAGTCGGGGAGCTATACACTCCAAAAGATGTCAAAAGAGATGCGGGCTTTACGATATTTTATATGGGCATAAACTTGGGTGCATTTTTATCGCCTTTGATAGTTGGCTTTCTTGGTCAGCCGATAGACATATACACAATAGATGAAGCATATAAATGGAAATGGGGATTTTTAACTGCAGCGGCGGGTATGATTGTTGGGCTGATTGTCTATTTGACCTGCCAAAAAAAATTCTTAGGCAATATCGGTCTTCAACCCACAAACAAAGCTCAAAGCGGCAAAAAAATAATCAATGAACCGCTCTCCTCAGAGGACTGGGACAAAATAAAATCCATTCTCATCCTTACCTCTTTTGCTGTTTTTTTTATGGCTTTCTATGAGCAAGCTGCTACCTCCCTGACCTACTTTGCAAATGAAGGTGTCGAGCTGATTTTTATGGGAATACCACTCAAGTCTTCCTACTTTCAGGCAATAAACCCCATTTTCATTTTGATCTTAGCCCCTTTCTTTTCCAGGTTATGGATAAAATTGGGAACCAAAAACCCATCTACCCCCTCAAAATTTGCATTCGGTTTAATAATACAGGCAGTGGCTTTTTTAATCATCGCACTTGGTGCATCCATTTTTATGCAAGGCTCTCGGGTGAGCGTATTGTGGTTAGTGTGTTTCTACTTTCTTGATACCATCGCAGAACTCTGCATCTCCCCCGTGGGGCTGTCAGTGGTTACAAAATTGTCTCCACTAAAATTCGTCTCTTTTATGATGGGTTTATGGCTTGCTGCTAATTTTATTGGAAGTTTGATAGCGGGGTTTTTTGCAAGTTTTTACGAGGAGATGGCAATTTCAACTTTATTTCTCATCCCGTCGGTCTGCTGTGTGGTTTTCGGTGGGGTTTTATTTCTGTTCAATAAAAAAATTAAGGGCTGGATGCACGGAATAAAATAAGTGTTTTCATCTATACAAAGCAAAAGGCAGAGGTTTTTATAACCCCTGCCTTTTTTTATGCCTATTTGGAAAGTGAGCTGATGATATTTATCGACTACCTGCTTTTTGCCTTCTAAAAATCTCAGGATTTATCGCATTTGGATCTCTCCACAGCCCGAGCCTCTGAGCCTTTGCCATATTTTCATCTGCCTGCCACACCGCTGCGGTGTTCAACTTATCGTATCGTGCGTAGTGCCAAGCATTTCCATCGATTATCATCTGCTGATTAACGTTTATCTTTATCACTCCAACACTCCTGCCATATCTATCCACATCGTAAATCTCAACCTCGACTTCTTTCCCGCTAATCCATCTGGCAAGAGCTGCACTTGCCTGCGGACCATAATTCTGAGCCTTCTCGGGAGCGTCAAGACCATATAAACGAATTTTCAATGTTTCGCCTTCATAAGTAACCAAGTTCACCGTGTCACCATCGAGAACTTTTGTAACTTTGCCACTGACTGTTCTAATCGGGCTAATCGCTAAAGCAAGTGTCGGAACAAATAAAAACAAAAAAATCAGGCTTCTTTTAATCATCACTTTATTTCAACGGCACAGATTTTCTGACTTTGTTGCTTTCAAAATAATTATAAAAATCATTTATCTCATTAGCTGTCTCTATGCTGATAGTCTCTGGAGCAACATCTTCATCAGAAAATATCACTTGGGAGATATAAAAATAACCATCAGAAGCAACTTTAAGTCCAACCCCAGTGAAATCGTATATAGGGTTCAACATCTGCTTATGATGGCCTTTATTTTTTATGCCCTCATCGACATACCATAGATTGATGACACCTTTTGCCAAACTGTCATCGGAATCGTAACTATCAGGATGAACATATGCGAGATTTTCCGTGCCATATATAGGATCTTTTATTTCCTTTAGCGCCTCAAGCAAACCCGTATGGGTCAAACTTCCATCCGTCTGATAATCTGCCCGCTTTTGAGCGACTTTCATCGCCTTTTCATCTTGAGCAAGCGGGGTGACGCCGTTTAATTTCCTCAATTCATTGATGTAATCTATGATTTTCGACTTTATATTCTCAATATTGGGTTTATAAACCCCTGTTTCTGCTGTTGCTGCTACTGTTTCTGCATTATTTTGTGCCTCAGCATTGCCAACCATCAAACAAGTCAGCAAAAGACCTGCAAAAAGCACAAATTTAACTTTTACAACCATATATTTTCCTCCATATTTTTAAATTAACTACCTTACTGCCTTACTGCACATTCATAGATATAATAATCATCGCTACCTGTCAATTGACCCCCCAGCCCCGCAACAGCCCAAAGCTACCCCAAAATCCCAAAATTTTGCCCATTTAGAGGAGGGGGGAAAGAACCGAAAACAGCCGTTTTGGCTTAATTTGACATCATCGGGACATAAAATATACTATGAAAACATAGTTCCCAACCTGATTTTTATGGATTTCTCCGCAAAACTGTCCCCCTTCCGCAATCAATCAAATGCCGATGTAGCTCAGCTGGTAGAGCAACTGCTTCGTAAGCAGTGGGTCGGAGGTTCAACTCCTCTCATCGGCTTTTCCTATATAACCCCGCTTTTGATATATGAAGCGGGGTTTTTTTATGCCTGTCGTCGAGAAAAGCGGGTTTTTTTCTTATGTCAATTTAGGTCAAAAGTGGTCAATTTTTTACTAACTCGTTACCAAAATAATCGCAAAATCATCACTTTTCCACCAAAGCTGCCCAAAATAGCCCTTTGATTAAGTTCGTTGCTCTCAGTGTAAGCACACCGCCAAGCCCTGCTAAAATCATCTCAATCATTCAACCCCGCTCCCATCAAAGCCATATTTGTTATGTGAGGGTTTTCTGGTGCTATAGTAAGTAAAGACGCTTGAATTAACAAAAACACCCCCATCGACCGCCTCCAGCACAACACCCCGCAATTGTTAAAACAGCTCATAAAACCTCCCATTCTGTAACTATTTATATAGTATTTGATATTATCCCGATAAAGATGTTAAAGAAACATAAACAAACATAATGAACTTATAAAGAGGTAACAATTATGAATAAGACTGTAACTATCAGTATCCACGTCGACAAAACACTAAAACAGTCTGCCGATAAATTCTTTAAACAGCTTGGTTTTTCTACTGAAAGAATTTTGACTGCTGTTCTTGAACAGACACTCAAAAAGAAAAAGCTCCCGGTAAAAATAGAAAAAACCCCTGAGGAGATTGACAAAGAGTGGGAGAATAAACCGCACATTCCTAACAAAGAGACGATGAGAGTTCTCGACGCAGTCCAAGACCATATTGACGGCAAACCTACCGACGAAATACTTGAATTTAATTCCAAAGAGGAATTGTTAGCCTTTATACGTAGCTATAAATGTTAACTTCAAGAGCTTCAAATAAAGATGTTAAAGAAACATAATGAACTATAAAGAGGTAACAATTATGAATAAGAATGTAACTATCAGTATCCACGTCGACAAAACACTAAAACAGTCTGCCGATAAATTCTTTAATCAGCTTGGTTTTTCTACTGAAAGAGTTTTGACTGCTATTCTTGAACAGACGCTCAAAAAGAAAAAGCTCCCGGTAAAAATAGAAAAAACCCCTGAGGAAATCGAAAAAGAGTGGGAAAATAAACCGCACATCCCTAATGCAAGGGTGATGAAAACTCTCCAAGCAGTCCAAGGCCACATTGACGGCAAACCTACCGACGAAATACTTGAATTTAATTCCAATGAAGAAATGTTTGCATATCTAAATAGTGACAAATGTTAATTTCTAAACTCTCAAAAGGTTTCACTAAGGACTTTGGATTAGCCAAAAGACGAGGGCTTAATATCGATTTAATAAATCACACTATGAACCTTATTCTTTCGGGCAAGCCTTTACCTGCCAAATATCATAATCACAAACTGCAAATAGGTAAATATAAAAACTGTTTTGAATGTCACATTACGCCCGACTGGTTGCTGATTTATAAAGTTTTAGACGACAAAATAGTTTACTTTCTCCACACAGGCACCCACTCCGACCTGTTTTAACTTCCTTCCTTATGTAATCGGAAAAATCTTATCAGCTGCCCAAGCCCAATTAATGTGCGATTTGTATGCCTGCCTTCCTGTCGGCGGGCGTTCCACTCGAACGACAGGGTTCAGGGAAAGAAAGGGGTTAGGGAACGACAAAGACAAAGGCAAAAACAAAGGTAGATGGAATAAAAAAGCCTCCGCTCGAGAGAGCGGAGGCTTTTTCGCTAATCCCTAACCACTGGTCGTTACCACAACTCGTTAGCAAAATAATCGCAAAATCATCACTTTTTCACCAAAGCTGCCCCAAATAGCTCTCAAATTGACTTATCGAGCAACTTTTGGTATTTTGACCTTATCAATTCCAGTAATACAGATATGTTTTCACTGCTTTATTTGAAACTCTTAATTCCGGCGTAGCTCAATGGTGGAGCAATCGGCTGTTAACCGATCGGCTACTGGTTCGAGTCCAGTCGCCGGAGTTTTTTAACCCCTTCTGGCATATGCCGGTAGGGGTTTTTTATTGCCCCCTTAAATCTTAGTGCATAATCTGTGAGTAATCCGGTGATATAACTGTGTAATGCTCTATAAAATCATCAAATTGCGATATGTAAACAATTCTTATAAAAATGCCGTTCTCATAGTCGTTGCAGTTGCCGTTCAAACTAACCACTAACCACTATCCACTAATCACTCGCCGTTTTGCCGTTCACTAACTACTAACCACTATCCACTAATCACTCGCCGTTTTGCCGTTCACTAACCACTACCCACTGCTCACTCGCCGTTCTGCCGTTCACTAACCACTAACCACTACCCACTGATCACTCGCCGTTTTGCCGTTCACTAACCACTAACCACTATCCACTGACCACTCGCCGTTCTGGTCGTTGGCGGATGGGACCTCCGCCCAAGACGGTGTCGGATTGGTAGAACACTGCACTTTGACCTGCGGTTATGGACATTTGGGGCTGGGAAAATTCCACTTTTACT
>JAITBH010000133.1 GCA_031283745.1 Candidatus Ectomicrobium neotermitis
ACGATGGACATAGAGTTGATAACACCGGTAGCGATGGAGACGCAGTTGAGATTTGCGATCAGGGAAGGTGGAAGAACAGTCGGCTCGGGTGTAGTAACTGAAATCGTTGAATAAATAAACAATGGAGAGAAACTAAAATGGCGGAAAGAATCATTATCACATTAGCTTGTTCGGAATGTAAAAATAGAAATTATTATTTCGACAGAGGCAAGAAACAAGAAGGCAAGCTGGAAGTAAAAAAGTTCTGTAAAAATTGTGGAAAACGCACTCTTCATAAAGAAACTAAATGAAGGCGAATGATTTTTGGATGGGGGCATAGGCTAACGGTAAACTTCTGGTCTCCAAAACCAGCTTTGGAGGTTCAAATCCTTCTGCCCCCGATTCAAAAAATAATGGAGCAAAAATGAATTTCATCAAATCAGTAATTATATTTTTTAAGGAAGCCTATCATGAACTCACAAAAGTCATCTGGTTAGGAAGAAAAGAGGCTATAGGGACGACTATCATTGTTGTCTTGTTCATTATAATCATGTCTATCTTTGTCAGTGTTGTTGATTTAATTTTGGGAAAGTTGATTGGAGTTGTTTTGTAAACTATAAACACACATAGAGGTAAAAATGGCAAATCAATGGTATGTGATTCATACTTATGCTGGATATGAAGACAAGGTGAAAACCAACTTGGAGACGGCAATCAATAATCAGAATCTCCAAGAGACAGTTTCGCAGATTCTCGTTCCAACAGAGGAAGTTGTTGAAATCAAAAACAGCAAAAAGAAAATCAAAAAAAGAAAATTTTATCCGGGTTATGTCTTTGTAGAAATGACAGTGAGCAATGTCTCTTATTGGCTTATCAGAAATATACCCGGTGTTACTGGGTTTCTTGGCGGGGTTAAGCCTATGCCAATGTCCTCCGACGAGGTTAACAATCTCTTAAAGACTGTAAACACTCAAGTAGAAGCCAAGCCCAAACCCACAGTTTTGTTTCAAAAAGAAGAGAATGTGCGGATTATCGAAGGTCCCTTTATGCACTTCATCGGAATTGTTGAGGAGATAAATTACGAAAGAGGGAAGTTAAAAGTAATGGTTACCATTTTTGGCAGACCAACGCCTGTGGAGTTGGATTTTCTTCAGGTTGAAAAAATATAGGAGCAATAAAAATGCCACCAAAAGAAAAGAAAGTAAAAGCACAAGTCAAGCTGCAAATTCCAGCTGGGGGCGCAAATCCTGCCCCGCCTGTAGGTTCGGCTTTGGGGCCGCAAGGGGTCAACATTATGGATTTTTGCAAGCAATTTAATGAGAAAACAAAAAAGATGGAGCAAGGTATGACTATCCCTGCCGTTATCACTATTTATGAAGATAGATCGTTTACTTTCATCACAAAAATGCCTCCTGTTTCCGCTTTGATTAAAAAAGCTGCTGGCATAGCAAAAGCCTCTGGGGTTCCTAACAGAACAAAAGTCGGCAAAATAACTTCAGCCCAAGTTGAAGATATCGCCAAACAAAAAATGCCTGACTTAAATTCCAATGGAGACCTTGACGCTTCAAAGTTGATGGTTGAAGGGACAGCAAAAAGCATGGGAGTAGAGGTAACAAAATAAAAATTAAGTGGGAGTAAATTTATTTACGTATCACCACAGGAGAAAAAAATGGGAAAAAAATTAGAAGAGACAAAAAAGTTGATAGACAAAACTAAGCTCTACCCTTTAGCAGAAGCTACCGAGCTTATTAAGCAAGTTGCAAAAGCGAAGTTTGATGAGACTGTTGAGGTTCACATTAAACTTGGAATTGATACAAAGCAAACAAATCAATTAGTCAGAGGAACGGTTGCCCTTCCCCACGGGATAGGAAAAACCAGAAAAGTTTTTGTCATTGCCAAAGGCGAGAAGCAAAAAGAAGCTCAAGATGCTGGCGCGGATGAAGTCGGCTATGAAGATTTGATTGAAGATATATCCAAAGGGGCAATAAGTTTTGACATTTTGGTTGCCACGCCTGATGTGATGAAAGATTTAAGCAAGGTTGCAAAAATTTTAGGTCCTAAAGGGCTTATGCCTAACCCCAAGTCTGGGACGGTAACTTTTGATATAAAAACCACTGTCGCGGAATTAAAGAAAGGCAGAATTGAATACAAAAATGATTCTTGCGGTATTGTTCACTGTCCAGTTGGAAAGGTTTCTTTTGAAAATGACAAACTCGTTGATAATATAAAAGTGTTGGTGGAAGCTGTGTCAAAGGCCAAACCGTCAAGTGCTAAAGGGCAATACATAAAGAGTATTGCAATTGCCTCGACAATGGGACCTGGCATCTACATCAGCCAAAACATCTAAGTAAAAGTAAAAAGCCCGTCTTGAATTAACCCAAGACGGGTTTTTTGCCGACGTAGCTCAGCTGGTAGAGCAGCGGTTTTGTAAACCGCAGGTCGTAGGTTCAAACCCTATCGTCGGCTTTTCCTATATAAACCCGCTTTTGATATATGAAAGCGGGTTTTTTATATCTGTCGTCGAGAAAAGAGGTTTTTTTCTTATGTCAATTTAGGTCAAAAGTGGTCAATTTTTTAACAACTCGTTACCAAAATAATCCCAAGTTATTTTTTGGTCAAGTGGAGGCTCTTGGCGAGCTTGGTTTTGTTGTGGTTGAGCCATTGCTTAAATAGCCAAGTTGAGCTTTTAGTTTTTTGGTCTAGTACGTCAAATTTTGCTGTGATGGATTTCTTTGCATTCGTCTCCCGTCGGAGCGAGGTATTAGCTTTGTTTAGTTCTGCTTCAAGTCTGCCATGTTCTAAGTCCAAATCGAAAATGAATTTCTCAAAATCATTGAGTGTGTTGTGGTCCGATTGCCTAAATACTTTTTGCTTTTCAAAACAAAGCTCGCCATTTTTAAGGACTTGCTCAGCTGGTTCGTTATACCAACTTTTGTCTACTTTATAGAGCGGTTTGATTTGCGAGATAATGCTTTGTGCAGAAAACGGAACTGGGGTGGGGCAACCTGCGGACGAATTTCCTTCCTTGCTTTGCATAAATAAACTCGTGCCGTAAATATCGATAAGCAATCTTAACACGCCCCGATCTTCTGGTGCTTTTCCTGCAATAGTCAGCTTTGCTCTGTCCATCGTTGCTTTCAGCCATTTCTCGTCGAAAACTTCAAAAATTGAGCTGTCCAAAGGCACATTGTTTTCAATTAAAAAACGAGCTTGCTTAACCAAGTTCGTCTTGCTGGGCATGGGGCGATTGGCAGTATTTTTGACAGGTTTTATCTGTAAAAACCGAGCCGCATCGGGGCGATGAGCGAATGCCAGATATTTCCAGCTTTTAGAATCAAATGGAAAATAAAGAAGTTCGGATGTAGAGTTTTCAATCAAACGAAATGGAATATCCGAAGAAGCTCTTTTTTGGGGAGATTGAATCATCGATAGTCTATGAAGCCAAGAGTTGTATCCTATTGAACAAAACCAATTATTGTTTTTACGATTTAATCCTGCGTGAAACTGTGGCAAACGTATCCTGTCTAACAATAAATCTATCGCATACAAATTATCAAATGAACTAATGGCTCGGCTAAATGTTTTTGTGAAATAATCTTTTGCTTTTTGTGTCCACCTTTCAGGATGCTGAACTGCACTTGCTGCAGAAAGGGACAACAATTCTTTTTGTTCTTCTTTGCCGATGCTTTTATTTGGAATTCCTCT
>JAITBH010000011.1 GCA_031283745.1 Candidatus Ectomicrobium neotermitis
ACAGAACAAAAAGCCTCAACATTTTCATGGTTTTTAACTCGAGAAAACTTGTTTATTTCAAAAGAAATTTCGCCGCCGCTTTGAGACACTTTGTTTTCCTTTATGGCGCTCAGCTGGTCGACACGGTTGAAATCCCTCCGCAAAACGCCAAACTGTATATAGAGTTTGCCTTTAGAGGCATAGGTAGGAAAAACAACATATTCTCCGCTTTTGTCTTTTTTGACGGTTAAGTTTTTTAGCTTGACGGCATTGTTTAGGATTACTTCATACTTGTCAGATGAGCTTTTTACGGCAGTAACTTTTAGGTCGGCAAAAGCTATGAGGGGAAAAAGGGAAAAAAGCATAAACAGCAGAACAATTTTTCTAATCATTGCACTTGCCTCCTAAAAAAATTAACCCTTTGCGATTTTGCGTCCGCAAAGGGTTTTTAATGGTCGGGAAGGCGGGACTTGAACCCGCAATCTCACGCTCCCAAAGCGTGCGCGATAGCCGATTACGCTACTTCCCGAGCGGGCTTAATTATACAACATTGCTGTTTTGGGGCTTTTTTGAGGGGGCGAGAGTCATTAAGGATAATTTTGACAGCAGATTTTAAGTTTGCACAAACTGCAAAAGGCTTAATTGTTTGGTTTTTGACTGACTTTTCCTGTTTTTTGCCGTGCCCCGTCAGCGTCAAAATACCCTTTCCCCCCATTTTTTGACCGACGATATAGTCTCTGATGCTGTCCCCAACAACATATGAGCTTTTAAGATCTAAATTTTTATCTTTGGCTGCCTCTAAAACCATTCCGAGCTTAGGTTTCCTGCATGGGCAATTGTCCTCATCAATATGAGGGCAAAAATATAAGCCGTCAAGCTTTGCCCCTTGCTCCTTTAAGAGTTCAAAAAAACGGGAATGAATTTCATTGAGCTTTTTTAGAGTAAACTTCCCCCTGCCTATCCCTGACTGATTTGTGATGATTATCACCTTAAAGCCGGCTTTTTGAAGCGTTTTGACGCACTCAGCCGAGTAGGCATAGAGTTTCACTTGGGTCGGGGAGCTCAAATAGTTCCTGTCATAAATAATTGTCCCGTCTCTATCTAAAAAGACTGCCCTGTTTTTAACACTGCCTCTTCCCATCTTTTGCCTCCATCGTCAAAAATAATGTTTGCAGACAAAACTGCCGTTTTCTTTCTTCTCATTCCAAAAACCAAGCTATTTAATTTCACGGCATCCTTTTTGCTTACGATCACACAGGTTCCCTCAGCCTTTTGATAAATTTTGTCCAAGTTTTTTGCTGTATATTCTTGATGATCCTTCATCTTGATGACCCCTTTTATCTTAAACCCTGCACCCTCAACCGTTGCCTTAAACCCTTCCCAAAAACCAATTCCGCACAAAATGAAAGGCAGCTTCCGCTTTAAGATCATTCTGTCGAAAGGTTTGCCCGATAAAGTTGTTACCTCGCTCTCCCCATAATGAGCGCAAACTGCCCTAAGTCCGCAAAGTGCAAAAATCTCCGCCTTTAGTTCTGCGAGTTTTTGGGCAGAAATCATTTTGGAATTGGTGATGATAATTAACCCTGCCCGCCTTAAAGCACTCAAGCTTTCCCTCAAAATGCCGGCAGGTATGAGCATTCTGTTGCCAAAGGGGTTAGCGGCATTTATGCAGACAATGTCTAAATCCCTCTTTATTTTCCAGTGCTGAAAGCCGTCATCTAAGATATAAGCCCCAGCCACCGCCTCTTTTTGGAAGCTCAAAGCATTGGCAAATCGTTTAGCACCCACTATCACCGCCGCCCCCTCAACACTTTGAGATATGAGCAAAGGTTCATCGCCGCTGTCTTTTATGTCTGCCTCAGCCCAAGTTGACCCGTCAAAAGCCCTGCAATTTTGGAGTAAAACGGGTTTTTTTGATTTTCTGCCATAACCCCGCGTCAAGATAGCGGGCTTTATGCCGTGACGCAATAAGAGCTGGGCGGTTTTGATAACGATTGGGGTTTTGCCTGATCCGCCCCAAGTCAAGTTGCCGATACTGATGACGGGCTTTTTTAGTTTGCGGCGGTAGGTTAGAAAACGGTTGGCTTGAGATATGAGGCAGTAAAGAATGGAGAAAGGATAAAGGAGTTTTTTCATTTTTTGCCCTTTTTGGTCTGCATTTCCCATAACTTTGCATACTTCATCAATGTATAAAAAGATGAATACAAAAGCGCCAGCAACAGCCCCGTTTTCCCGTCTAAAAAACCTCTTTTTGCAAAAAACATCTTAAAAAACATATTGAGAGGGTTAAAAATAAAGTTCAAAATCCCCGCTTTTTTGCCCCTTTCAAACATCTGGGCGGCACTGAATGTGGAGTATTGGTCGCTTTTTTTGACAAATTGGCTTATCGACTCATAAGAAAAGTGGAGAATATCCCCCTTAAAATAGCCAATGCGGTTCCCTTTATAATCAATATCCTCATGAACGAGCTGATCCTTGTAGGAGGCTTTTTGCCGATTAAACAAAACGGGGTGGCGATAATCGGGATACCACCCCGAGTGTTTGATCCAGTGCTTAATAAACATTGTTTTGCGGGGTGCAAGATAAATGTCGGAGGGGTTTGGCGAGGCGAGAGCGGCTATTATTTCTTCTTTAAGCTCGACAGATACCCTTTCATCGCTGTCAAGGCATAAAACCCAATCGTATTTGAGCTGGGTTAAGGCAAAATTTCTTTGAGCCCCAAAATATGAAAACTTATGTGCGATCACCTTTGCCCCCGCCGAGGCCGCCAAAAGGGCGGTTTTGTCAGTGCTAAAGTCATCAATTACGACCACTTCGTCTGCCCAGATAATACTTTGGATACACTCTTTTATATGGCTTTCGACATTTTTAGAGATTATATAGGCTGAAACTTTGTTCACCTTCGCTCCTTTGTAAAAAAAAGACATCCTTGTATAAGTTGTTCAAGGATGCCTTAGTGTTTTTTAGTTGATGTTTTGAATTTTTAGAGTGCTTTTCTTGCCATCGATATGTATTTCTGGGCTGTAGCCATCAAGAAAGCTTCGGCATATTTGATGTTTGGGGAAACCGACTGCCCCCAATATTGGTTAATGCCCTCTGCAACTTTCACATAATCTTTGGCGGGTTGGGCTGTTTGTAAGATTGAACAGTAATCAAGCACACTCTTTTTTTCATTCCACACTTTGCTTATATCGAAAATGCAGTTAGGCATAATCGGCATCCAAACAGAATACGCCATGATCATAAAGTCCAAGTCGATTTTTTTCCTTATTTTGACTAAAGCTTCCGAGATTGCGGCATTGTCGGCATTGGTTTCCATCATAGAGGGGATTAAAACTACATCGGGATTGATTTTTTCAATGGCTTTTGCGAGGCTTTGCGGGAATTTTGAGCTTTTTGAAAGGCTTCCTTTGGCAAAAGGTAGGAAATGATTAACTTTTGAGCCAAGCATCAAGGCAGTTTTTTCTGATTCTTTGACCTCTTTTCCAGTGGTTTGCGAACAATAAAGCGTCGTGAACTGCCCGCCCTCGCTTATATGGCTTAAAATCGTCCCCGCAGCACCTATTGCTTCGTCCCCGGCTGCGGCGGATATGAGCAAAGCACTATGACCGGGCAATTTATCTTGCTGGATTATATTGTGGCTCAAAAAGGGCGAAATGAACTCGTAAAACTTCAAAATCGCTCCATTTTTTAACTGTTTCATTGTCTTTTCTCCTCTCATTTTGATGGTCAAATTCTACATTTTTACTATACCTCTATCAAACGACGGCAGGATGCCCTTTATTCAAGGTAATCATATATACAAAGGGGGATTGGGAAAACTGATATAATTTCAACATCTAATAACATAGGTATAGGAGGCAAGATGAACTTTCAGGATTCTATAGTGGCTTTAGAGAAGTTTTGGGCAAAACAGGGCTGTATGATTTGGCAGCCTTATGATTTGGAAAAAGGGGCAGGAACATTCAACCCCGCAACTTTTTTATGGGCTTTGGGACCAAAACCCAACAATGTCGTTTATGTTGAACCTTCCCGGAGGCCTGCAGACAGCAGGTATGGCGAAAACCCAAACAGATTGGGTCATTATTATCAGCTCCAAGCCATTCTAAAGCCCTCACCAAAAAATATCATTCAACTATACTTAGAGAGCCTTGCTGTTATAGGCATTAACGCTAAAAAGCATGATATTCGGTTCGTTGAGGATGACTGGGAATCCCCTACTTTGGGGGCTTGGGGTTTAGGCTGGGAGGTTTGGGTTGACGGTATGGAAGCGACGCAGTTTACCTACTTTCAGCAGGTAGGGGGCATAAACTTAAACCCGATTTCGGTGGAAATTACATATGGAATAGAACGTTTAGCAATGTTTGTTCAAAACAAGAACTCCGTTTTTGACTTGGATTGGACTGATTCGGGCATAACCTATGGCGATATTCATAAAAATGATGAGGTTGAGTGGTCAAATTATCATTTCAAAGAGGCGGACACGGATATGATCAAACGCCACTTTAATGACTGGGAAAAAGAGGCGGAACGTTTATGCCAGGCAAATCTCCCGCTTTGCGCTTATGATGCGGTGATGAAATGTTCACATTTATTCAACCTTCTCGATGCACGGGGTGCAGTTTCTGTTTCTGAGAGAATGGCATATATCTTGAGGGTTCGCGCAATCGCTAAGCAAACTGCTCAAACATATTTGGCTAAACAATTGGAGGGATCAAAATGATCAAAGTCGACAAGAAAGAAAATGAAAATCAAGACGCTTTGCTTGAAATAGGTGTTGAGGAGATACCAGCCGGCTACATAGAGCCTGCCTTAGAGCAGATGAAGGCAGCGGCGGTTAAATTGTTTGCTGCAGACGGCTTAAAGTATGAGGGTCTTGACGTTTTTGCAACTCCCCGCAAGCTGATTTTGTTTGTCAAAAATCTCTCAGACAAAAGTCAGACAAGGTATGAGGAAATTTTGGGACCTTCTCTTAAATCTGCCAAAGATGAAAAAGGGAATTTCACGCGGGCTGCGATGGGTTTTGCCTCAAAATACGGGCTTTTCCCGCAGGATCTAAAAAGCAAAAGCACAAATAGAGGGGATTACTTCTTTTTTGCTCAAGAAATTAAAGGGCAAAAAGCTCAAAAACTGCTCATTTCCATTTTTCCAGACATCATCAAAAGCATTTCCTTTCCCAAAAATATGGTGTGGGAGGAAAGCGGGTTTAGGTTTGCAAGACCCATCAGAAGCATCTTGGCGCTATACGGAAAGAAAATTATTCGCTTTGCCATTGCCGATGTCAGTGCTTCAAACTGGACTTTGGGTTTGCGGGCTTTAGGCAATGTCAAAGTCCCTATAAAAATTCCCAGCGAGTATGTCGAAAAGTTAAAAAACAAAAGCGTCATTGTTAAACAGCAGGAGAGAAAGGAAATAGCCCGCAAGTCCATCAACTCGGCAGTCGCAAATGTCGGGCATATTATTGCCGACGAGGATTTGCTTGACGAGATAAATTACCTTGTCGAATACCCCACTGCGGTATTGTGCGAGTTTGATAAAAAGTTCCTTGCTTTGCCTAAAGAGGTTTTGGCGATGTGCTTGAGGAAAAATCAAAAGTGCTTTTCTGTTAGCGGCAAAAACGGGGCTTTTACCAACTATTTTGTGGGCGTGCGCAATGGGCTTTCTCAATATCAAGATATTGTCAGAAAAGGGTATGAAAAGGTTGCAGGCGCAAGGTTGAGCGACGCCGAATTTTTTTATCAAAACGATCTAAAAAAGGGGCTTGAGCCTAATGTCGAAAAGCTTAAAAATATAGTTTTTCACAAAGACATCGGGACAATTCATGAGAAGGTTTTGCGAATAGAAAAAATTTCAAATCTCATAGCAGAGCAAATGGGAAATGTAGACAAAGAGGACTTAAAAAAAGCTGTCTATCTTTCAAAGGCTGACTTGGTGAGCGAAATGGTTTTTGAATACCCGCAGCTGCAAGGGACGATGGGCAGAATTTATGCCTCAAAACTTGGGCAAAAAGAGGCGATCGCAAAAGCTATAGAGGAACATTATCTCCCTTTGAGTGCATCAGGCACACTGCCCGCTGGAGCTTTGGGGCTGATAATCGCTTTTGCAGACAGGCTTGATTCTTTGGTTGCAAATTTCAGTGTGGGATTTGAGCCGACAGGATCAGCAGATCCATACGGTTTGCGGCGGGCGGGCATTATTGTTGTCCGCATTGCTCAAGATAAATTTCCTACTTGGGACATAGAACCTCT
>JAITBH010000109.1 GCA_031283745.1 Candidatus Ectomicrobium neotermitis
ATGAGAGAGATTGATAAATATGCTTTGAGCCGCTTAAACAATCTTATTGAAAACACCACAGAAGGGTTTGAAACTTATGAGTTTCACAAAACAGCGTCCTTGATAAACAATTTTTGTGCTGTGTTTTTAAGCGGTTTTTATTTGGATGCCTTAAAAGACATTCTTTATTGCGACGATGTTAAAAGTGCAAACAGATTAAGCACCCAGTCTGCGATGTTTGAGATATTGATCAACTTGACCAAGATGACCTCTCCGATACTTTCTTTTACTTGCGAGGAAACGTGGAAAGAAATTATCAAAATCTCCCCCGGCCAGCCCAAGTCAGTTTTCCTTTCAGATTATCCGGCGAGCGATAAAAAGAAGTTTCTTTCTACGGAGGAGTTAGGCAAATGGGAAAATATCCTCAAAATCCGTCAAGCAGTTTTGGAGGCTTGCGAAAATTTGAGGAAGGAAAAAGTTATCGGTTCAAATCTTGAGGCTCACTTAGACATAAAGTTCGGAAAAAAATATGCCTCCGCAGTTAAAGATAAAGAAAATTTGTATCTGGCGATGGGAAATTGGGATATAAAACTTACAAGTGATCCCAGCGATGATGTTTTAGAAGTCAGTGCCGCAAAATCATCATTTGAAAAGTGTTTAAGATGTTGGCGGCATATCGATGGAATAAAAAACGGTCTTTGCCATCGCTGTGCAGAGGTTGTTAATAAATGAAAAAGCCTTTAACCCTTGCTTGTTTGGTTCTTGTCTTAGACCAGACAAGCAAATTTTTTGTCAACACATTCATTCCTCTCCATTCAATTCTACCCATCATAAAACCTCTCCATTTTTTCAATCTGGTTCATTTCTATAATACTGGCATTGCCTTCAGTTCATTCCAGAATATGAATATCTTCTTTATTGTTTTCGTTTTGATTTTTCTGTCGGCGATAATTGTTTGGCTTTGCAAAAACAAACACAAAATATCGGCTTTGCAGAAATATGCTTTTTGCCTTGTGCTAAGCGGCGGTTTTGGAAATGTAATAGATAGGGTTTTTAGGGGAGGGGTGGTCGATTTTTTAGACTTTGGAATAAACAATTTAAGATGGCCGTCTTTTAATGTTGCGGACTCGTCGATTTGTATAGCAGCAGGATTGATAATTTTTAGCTTAATAAAGGAGAAATAATATGCATCCAATTCTTTTGAAGATAGGAAGTTTTTCGCTAACAAGTTATGGTTTTTTTGTGGCTTTGGGTTTTGCTGCCGGGATGTTTTATGTGTCATTTCAAGCAAAGAAAAAGTCTCCGCAGATAATCTCGCAAGACGATTTATTTAGCCTTTTGTTTTACACGATAATTGCGGCTGTCGTCGGGGCAAGGGCATTGTTCGTGATAGCTGAATACCCAGAAATGATCATAAACAACCCGCTTGAGATGTTTGCAATTTGGGAGGGCGGGCTAGTTTTTTATGGCGGATTTATAGGCTCTATCCTGTGTGCTTTTTTCTACATCAAAAAGAAGAAATTAAATGTTGCAAAAGTGTTTGATCTGTTTGCCCCTGCGGTTGCTTTGGGGCATTTTTTAGGGCGGATAGGGTGCTTTATGGCGGGCTGTTGCAATGGAAAACCAACTGATATGCCTTGGGCTATAGTGTTTAATAACCCCGATTCGCTTTCTTTAATAAAAGGGATTCCTGTTCACCCCGTCGAGCTTTACGAATCTTTTACGAACTTAATTTTGTTTATTGTTCTTCATAATTACAACAAGAAAAATCATAAAGACGGCTTGGCGATAGCTGCATATCTGCTCGCTTATTCGATTTATCGATTCATTTTTGAGTTCTTTAGAGGGGATTATAGAGGGGAACCAATTTTAGGGCTTTCAACCTCTCAATTCATTTCTATTTTTGTTTTCATAGCGGGAATTATCATTGTCTACAGGGTTAATAGAAATGGAAAAAATAAAATATGAAGACTTTGTAAGACAAAGAGCAGATTCTTTTCTTGCCTCAATTTACAAAGAATATTCGCGGTCTTATTTCCAGAAGTTAATTGAAAATAACCAAGTTATCATCAACTCAAAAACTATCAATTCAAGCTATAAATTAAAGCACGGCGATACTTTAGAAATAGACTTTTCACCCACCACGCAAAACACCGACATAAAACCTCAAAAAATAAAGTTAGACATTATCTATGAAGATGATGATCTCATTGTTATCAACAAACCTTCCGCAATAGTAGTTCACCCATCTTATGCACACAGCGACGGAACATTGCTAAACGCTTTAAGCGGTTATGCCGACGGAAAATTTATCCCATACTTGGTTCATCGTCTTGATAAAGACACAACGGGGCTGATAATTTTTGCCAAGAACGAAAAGTCCCGAACAAGCCTTTCTAAACAATTTCAAAACAGAGCAGTGAAAAAACTTTATTACGCGGCGGTCAAAGGGACAATTGTCGAGGATAAAGGTCGAATAGAGGCACCTTTAGGCAGGTCTCCACAGAACAGAAAAATAATTTCTGTAAACCCTACGGCAAAGAAAATGGCAGTCAGTGAATTTAATGTGATTGCTCGGAAAGATGGTTACACTCTTGTTGAGGTGAGAATTATTACAGGCAGGACTCATCAGATAAGAAGCCATATGAAATATATAAATCATCCCGTCATCGGAGACAAGGAATATGGGGGGCAGTATAGTGTCAACGGTATAGATTGTGATAGACCAATGCTCCACTCTCATCAAATCTCTTTTACACATCCAAAAACTTCAAAAAGTTTGACCTTTAACGCACCGCTTCCGAAAGATATGCGGAAAATTTTTGAAAAATAATCAGTCCCGAGTCAGAGTCAAAACATATACTTTTTTTGCACCGGCTTTTTTCAATTCATAAGCACATGTCGACACAGTTACGCCAGTGGTTACAATATCATCTATCAGCAAAATTGTTTTGTTTTTAATTTGAGGGGAGGAAAGAGCATAAAAAGAATTTTTTATGTTCTCCTCCCTTTCTTTTTTGGAGAGCTTAAACTGCGGTTTTGTTATTTTTTTCCTGACGAGAACCTTAGTTAGCAACGGTTTGTTTATTGCTTTAGCTAAACCTTGTGCTAAAAATTCGGCTTGGTTGTAGCCCCGTTTGAAATGTCTGATTACATTTAGCGGAACGGGGACAATAAAATCTGTTTCATTAAAAAAACTATTTTTCCTAAAGACATCAGCCATATCGTCGATAAAATCGTTGGCTAAGAACACTTTGTTTGAGTATTTAATTTTTAAGACAAGCGAACGCATTTCGTTTTTATACATATACACGGAACGCATCTTGTTAAAAGAAAAAAGGTGCCGTGATTTTCCGCATACATTGCAGAATTTCTCGGCACCTTCTAAAGGTGTGCCGCAAATTTGGCACACAACATCATTTATTTTTGGAAGTTTTTCTTTACAGTCTTTGCATATCCGTTCTTTAGATAGAGGATGAAGCGTTTTCCCGCAGACGGCACAAACTATTGGAAAAACAAAAGATACAGCATAAGCAAAACAGTTCTTAAAATTGAGCATTAAAAAGTATCATCACTTTTAAGACGGGCGAATTGTTGATGACATTTATCAAGCCCACCTGCACCCCGTGCATATTGTCGGTAATGTTTACAAAGCCAAGCTGTGCACCTTTGACTGAATTTGCTCTGTTTACCGCCCCAATCTGCACTCCCTTAACTGTTTCTATCTCGCTATAAAGAAAATTGAATGACCCTCCGTGCAGTTCTCTATACTTAGCACCAATTCCAAGCTCAAAACCCGTAACATCTTGATCCGACGGAGCTGCTATTGTGTCCCAAAGCGAAAGCTTTATCGCGGTTATGGCAAAAGACATGCTCGTAAATCCAAACACAAACACCATCGACAACAGAATTTTTTTCATACTTTTTTCTCCTCCTATTTGTAGTTATAGCTTCAAGAAAGAAACTATATCGGTTCTCAATTTTTCAAACCCAGTTTTTGTTTTTGCACTCACAGGAAACACATCGTTTTTATCTATTTCAAACATTTCGACTGTTTTTAATTTTATGTCTTCAACAGAAATTTCAGCGGGAACTTTATCAACCTTGTTGACGATTATTTTGTAGGAAATATCGTATTCGTGTAGCCAGCTCGCCATCGCCTCGTCAAGCTCAGTAGGTCCAACATAGGCATCAATAATTACATAAACCCTTTTCTTGCTTTTGCGTGTAACAATGCAATCCTCAATCATTGCTTGCCACAGATCTTTTTGAGCTTTTGCGATCTTGGCAAAACCGTAGCCGGGCAGATCTATCAACCACTTTTTCATTGCGGCACTGTAAACATTTATGCTTCTTGTTCTGCCGGGAGTTTTTGAGGTTATCGCAAGTTTTTTTTGTTTACAAAGAGCATTTATCACGCTGCTTTTTCCGACATTTGACCTGCCGACAAAAAGAACTTCAGCTCCGCTTTGAGGCAGAGCCGAAGGATTGTTTTCTGCTCGAAAAAATTGGGTTTTGCTAAGCATTATTTTCTTCTGGCAAGCAGCCTTAAAATCTCGATATAAAGCCATACCAAGGTTATCATCAAAGCAAAAGCACAATACCACTCCATATATTTCGGCGAACCATACCGTGCGCCCTGCTCAATCATATCGAAGTCAAGAACAAAGTTGAGTGCTGCGATGACGACTATTACGAGGTTTATTAAAAAGGATGCCCCTGAAGAATTTCCCATATCGAAATACCCGATGGATACCCCAAAGAAGGAAATAATCATAGACACCAAATAAAAAACAGCTATTCCCAACGTCGACAAAATAACGACTTTCTTAAATGTCGGGGTCGCCCTTAAAATTCCTGCCCTGTATGCGGCAAGCATGCACAGCAAAACCACTATGGTTAAAAATACGGCATCTGCAACTATTCCTTTGTATGCCGCATCAAACAAGTTAGATATATAACCAAGCACCACGCCCTCACAAACTGCATATATCGGTGCACAAACGGGCGATATGTTTTGCTTAAAACAGCAGACCATCGCCAAAACGAAAGCAATGATAAGTGCGGGGAAAACAGCGGCCTGTGCAAATTGAATATGCGTCCAAGTAAAAAATGCACTAACAAGAAGCAAAACTAACAAGATAATGCTTTTGTTGACTGTTCCCGAAATTGTCATTGTTTGCTGAGGCGAAAAAACTGTAGCTGTTTGTACCTGCGAACTTTTTTCAAACACTGAATCTTTTAATAATGGATTTGCCATTTTACCTTCCTCCTAATTTTTCCCATACGGTTCTTAATAAGTTTTTGTTTTCATCAAACTTCAATCTATCAATAGCCTCGTCAAAAGGGAGCCACTCCGTTTTTTCTATTTCATTGTTGTTGTGGAAAGTTTTGCCCTCTGCATCCTTTAAGACTTTGGCCAAAAAATAGATTGAGTGCTTCTCAACTTTTTTTCTGTCGCTATTACCAGAATTGCTCAGTATCTCATAAATCTCTTCATACCTAAACACTTCGTCAAACTCTATTTCCGATATGCCTGTTTCCTCAAAAACCTCCCTTTTTGCCGTCTCAATTTCTGTCTCGCCTTTTTCAATATGCCCTTTTGGAAAACCCCAGTGGAGATTTCTTTTTGAAAAAACGAGCAAAAATAAAATTTTTTCACTCTCGACTTTGTAAAGCACTGCTCCGCAAGAAAAATTTCTCGTCATTTTTTATCACCCATTATGCTTAATCTCAATAAATTCAACGCTGTGTTGGCTGCCCGCTCCCTAATATCGTCTCGATTTCCTGTAAAGTTGTATTCATAAGTCTTTGCAGAATTTTTTGAGGCTATACCTATATATACTAACCCCACGGGCTTGGCCTTTGATCCTCCATCTGGACCGGCGATGCCCGTCACCGATACCGCATAATCCGACTTTGAAAGGTTGAGCACGCCCCTTGCCATTTCTTGAGCGCTTTGAGCACTCACAGCCCCGGACTTATTTAATGTTTCCTCTCTAACTCCCAGCACTTTCTTTTTCAAAAGGTTTGAATAAGAGATCACCGAGCCGTCAAAATATTCCGAACTGCCTGCCGTATCCGTAACTTTCTTTGAAATTAGCCCCCCAGTGCAAGATTCCGCAGCACAGAAAGTCTTTTTTTGAGCCGTAAGAAGTTTCCCGATGGCTGAGGAGATGGTGTCTTTGCCATACCCAAACACATTTTTTTCAAGAAGCGCCTCAATTTCAGAGCGGATTTCTTTCATAATTGCGTCAATTTGCCCTTCATCTTTACCTGTCACCGAAAATTTAAGATCAATTATCCCGCTGTGGGCTAAAATTCCAAACTCAACACCCTCATTTGCTGTGCTTTTTGAATCAATAATCGGTCTGACCAAGTCCTCGACAAAGGATTCTCCTAAACCAGCCACTCTGATGACCTCATTTTTCTTGATAGCACTGATATGCGTCCTCAAAAACGGTTCGACATATTCATCAAACATTGCTTTGAGTTCCCGCGGCGGTCCGGGTAAAAGAAAAAGGGTTTTTGCTGCAGGTTTTTGGTTTTCTTGTTTGGATTTGTATTCGAAGGGTATCATCTGTCCGGGTGCTGTGCCGTTTTGATTGCCTAAAACCTTAGCACCTTTGATGATCTCAGCCTGCTTTTCATTGTTTTTGGTGTAGCCTTGAATATTTCGTTTGTCAAAAAAACTTTTTATGTCAGCTATTACTTTTTCATCAATATAAACTTCCCGCCCCAAACACTCCGCAGCACTCTCAACGGTTATATCGTCAAAAGTCGGACCAAGCCCCCCAGTGGTAATTATCACATCGCTTCTGTCGATAGCCCGTTTTAACTCCGCTTCAAACTCGTTTTTTCTGTCTGAAACATTTACAACAGCAGATAATTCAAGCCCAATTTCATAGAGCTTTGAGCCGATATAGCCTGCATTTGTGTTTACTTTCCCGTTAAGAAGCTCGGTTCCGCTGCTGATCAATTCTATACGCATTAGTTGAGATACCTTGTCGTCTTATTTTTTGGATCCTGCATACGAGCGGCAATGTCTTTTATTTCGCCGAACTGCGATTCATATTTTGCAAGATTTCCGTTTAAGGCATTCAACATTCTCTTTGCATGGAGGGGGGAAGTGATAACCCTTGAGCGGGCAACAGCTTTCCCATATTGCGGCTGAATAAAAATGAAATCAAAAATAAATTCAGCCTCTGTATGCGAAATCATGACAAGATTTGAATACACCCCGTTTGCAACTTCTTCGTCAATTTCAATGTTTATCTCGTTCTTCTTATCCTCTGGCATTGTTTTCTCTCCTATAAACCTATCGCTTTTGCGGTTGCTGCTAAAGTTGCCTTAACCTTTTGGGTCTTCATGACAGCATTTTCTACCGCAGCGTTAGGGTCTTTTAAGCCGTTTCCAGTTAGTATGCACACAACCTTTGACGGGTTTTTATGATTGAAATATCCTTTTTTGATGTATTTTATCAGCCCAGCAAGCGACGTAGCTGATGCGGGTTCACAAAAAACACCTTCCGAACTGGCTATCAACTTATAAGCCGCCAAAATTTCCTCGTCTGTCACCATATCGATAACCCCTCTCGACTCATCTCTTGCTGCCTCAGCTCCTTTCCAAGAAGCGGGATTGCCTATTCTTATCGCTGTCGCTATCGTTTCTGGATTTTTAACGGGGTGGCCAAGCACTATCGGTGCAGACCCAGCAGCCTGAAATCCCATCATCTTAGGTAGCTTGAGATCCTTCCCGCCCACGCTTTTGCACAATTCCGTATAACCTTTCCAATATGCGGTGATATTGCCTGCATTTCCAACGGGCATAAATTGATACTTGGGCAGCTCCCCCAAATCCCCAAAAATCTCATAAGAGGCAGTTTTTTGCCCCTCAATTCTAAACGGGTTGACCGAATTAACCAAAGTCAGGGGGTATTTTGAGCTTAACTCTTGAACTAACTTGAGTGCCTCGTCAAAATTCCCATCAATTTCTATGGTTTTTGCCCCATACATCACTGCCTGCGACAATTTTCCAAGCGCTATTTTCCCTTGGGGTATTAAAACGATGCAGTTTATGCCGGCTCTTGCTGCATAAGCAGCGGCTGATGCCGAAGTGTTTCCCGTTGAGGCGCAGATCACAGCTTTGCTGCCTGCTTCGACTGCCTTTGAGACAGCCATAGTCATACCTCTATCCTTGAATGAGCCCGTTGGGTTCATTCCTTCGAACTTGAAATAAATTTCTCCGTCAAACCCAAGTTTTGATGGTAGGTTTTTGGCTGGGATTAAAGGGGTGTTTCCTTCAAGGAGGGATATGCGGGGGGTTTTGTCGCTAACGGGCAAAATATCGCAATACTTATCTATCAAACCTTTGTATACCATTGCTGTCCTACTTTAAGAGCAAGATTGCCGAAATCAGATAAATATCATCGGCACTGCATCCACGGCTTAAATCGCTAACAGGTTGAGCCAATCCCTGAACAACGGGACCCAGTGCCTGAAATCCTCCGTATCTTTCCGATATTTTGTATCCGATATTGCCTGAATTTAAGTCTGGAAAAATGAAAATGTTTGCATTTCCTGCCACTTTTGAATCTGGAGCCTTCCTCTTACCTATATTAGGTATCACCGAAGCGTCAAACTGAAGCTCGCCATCAACAATAACATTCTCATTGCCCTTGAAATAGTCTTTAACTGCCTTGACTGCCTCTATGACTTTGTCAACGCACTTGTGTTTTGCACTGCCTCTCGTTGAAAAGGACAAAAATGCTGCCTTTGCCTGCCTATTGGGGAACAGTTTCCGAAAGCTTTCTATCGTTGATATGCCTATATCCTTCAAGCCCAAGCTGTCGGGAGAGGGGTTTACGCTGCAGTCAGCAAACAAAACGGGTTCTTTTGCGACTTCGTGGTTTTTGGGAGGGATCATAAGGAAGTAAGAGGAGATGAGTTTTATGCCTGCCGCCGTGCCGATCACATGGATTGCAGCCCTCAAAACATCTGCAGTATCCTCAATGCATCCGCATACGCAAGCATCAGCTTTATTGCTTTTGAGATACATCATGCTGAAATAAAGGGGGGATTCTAAGAGCTTCAGGGCATCTTCCCTGCTTAAACCTTTCTTGGAACGGGCTTCCACAAAGTTTTCCGCATTAGTTTTGTCGAGAAGCGATAGGTCAATTTTGATGATTTCTATGCCGGATAGGTCAATTTTTGCATCTGCTGCGGATTTTTTAAGCTTTTCAATGTCATTTGTGGGCAGTGTAACTTGGGCAATTCCGTCTTTTGTGAGGTTTTGGGCAGCCTCTAAAACCCTAACATCATAACTTTCGGGCAAAATCACTCTGCCTTTCACTTTTTTTGCTAATTCAAGGATGTGTTCTCTCAGTTCCATTTTTGATCTCCATTTGGTCTTAATTATGAGCAAATAATAGCACAAAACCCCGTAAAACACAAAGGAAATACACTTGCCTCTTCCTTGAAACGCACCTCATTTTCAATTGATTTTCAGGGTGCCTTTAGTGTATAATCCCGCCGACTTTCCAGTATGTTTTTACTTATAAATTATGTAGGAAAACAGGGAAATTTCCCTAAGTATATGCTCAAAAGGAGACTAAAATGCCAAAGTATGTGTATTCATTCGGCGGAGGCAAAGCCGATGGAAATGGAAGTTTGAGAAATTTGTTAGGCGGTAAGGGTGCTAACCTTGCCGAAATGGCGGGTCATACAGCTCTAAAGTTGCCAGTTCCCCCAGGATTTACCATAACCACTGAAGTTTGCACTTATTATTACGACCACAAAAAGAAATACCCTCCCGAATTAAAGAAATCCGTAGAAGACGCAATGAAAAAAGTTGAAAAAATTATAGGAAAGACATTTGGCGACACTGTAAACCCTCTTTTAGTGTCAGTTCGTTCAGGCGCCAGAAGCTCGATGCCGGGAATGATGGAAACCGTTCTAAATGTAGGTCTCACCGCAAAAACAATACCTGCCTTGATAGAAAAAACCCAAAATCCCAGATTTGTTTATGACGCATACAGAAGGTTGATTATGATGTATTCCGATGTTGTCATGGAAAAAGGTGCAGGAATTGAGCCTAAGGACGGCGAAGGTATCCGTAAACGGCTCGAAAACATCATGAAAGCCAAGAAAGATAAGAAAGGCGTCAGTCTCGATACCGAGCTTACGGCAGAGGATTTGCAAGAGTTGGCTGAAAAATTCAAAGTTTGCGTCAAAGATGTCTTGGGCAAGGATTTTCCAGACGATGCTTATGAGCAGCTTTGGGGCGGAGTTGGGGCAGTTTTTTCCTCATGGAACGGCAAAAGGGCAATTGCATACAGGAAAATTGAGAGCATTCCCGATGATTGGGGAACAGCAGTCAATGTTCAGGCAATGGTTTTTGGCAATATGGGCGAAACTTCCGCAACTGGTGTCGCATTCTCAAGGAATCCCGGCAACGGTGATTCGAGATTTTATGGCGAATATCTTGTCAATGCTCAAGGTGAGGATGTTGTCGCTGGCATTCGCACTCCCGGGCCGATAAACGATGCAGCTAAGAGCGAGCATAATCAGGGTCTCCAAACTCTTGAAGAGTTTATGCCTGTGGTTTATAGGCAGCTTTTTGCAATACAAAAGAAACTTGAGAAGCACTATAAAGATATGCAGGACATTGAATTTACAATCGAAGACAATAAACTTTGGATGCTCCAATGCCGAAACGGCAAAAGGAACGGTGCAGCAGCGGTCAGAATGGCTCTCGATATGGTCAAAGAGAATTTGATAACCAAAGAAGAGGCAGTCATGAGAGTTACCCCTGCACAGTTAGACGAGCTGCTTCATCCTATTATTGATGCAAATGCAGAAAAGTCGGCTGAAGTTCTTGCCAAAGGTTTGCCGGCAGGGCCTGGCGGAGGGACTGGGGTGATATATTTCTCGTCAGAAGATGCAGTCAAAGCTGCGGAAGAGGGGAAGAAAGTTATTCTTGTCAGAGAGGAAACCAACCCAGAGGATGTCGAAGGTATGAGGGCGGCTCAAGCAGTTTTAACAGCCCGCGGCGGTATGACCTCCCACGCAGCATTAGTTGCTCGCGGCTGGGGCAAGTGCTGCATCGTTGGCTGTGCAGCTATTCACATAGATTTAGCTGCCAAAACTATGACAATCGGTTCTAAAACTTTCAATGAGGGTGATTGGATTACTCTCAACGGGACGCGTGGAAATGTTTACGCAGGGCAGTTGCCAATGGTTGACGCTACAGAAAATACAGCTCTTTTTAATTTCTTGTCTCTGTGCGACAAAGTTAAAACCATCAATATCAGAACCAATGCCGACACGCCCGCAGACGCTGCAAAAGCTCGTGCTTTTGGTGCAGAGGGCATAGGACTTTTTAGAACCGAGCATATGTTCTATGGCGAAAATTCCGAAAAGCCATTGTTTGCTTTGAGAAAAATGATCATCTCTACCACCGTAGACGAGAGAAAAACTGCTCTTGCAGAACTTTTTCCTTTCGTTAAAGAGACAATCAAAGGTGCTTTAGAAGCGATGAGCGGTTATGCTGTTACCATCAGGTTGCTTGATCCTCCCTTGCACGAATTTATTCCCAGAGAAGAGGCGGCACAAAAAGAAGTTGCTCAAAGTCTTGGTATCAGCCTTGAAGAATTTGCCCAGAGAGCAGAGAAATTGCACGAAACCAATCCGATGATGGGCCACAGAGGTGTCAGATTAGGCATAACCTATCCCGAGATAACCGAGATGCAGGTAAAAGCGATTTTTGAAACTGCTGCGGAACTTTCCAAAGCGGGCAAAAAAGTCAACCCTGAGATAATGATCCCCGTAACTTGTAGCGTCAACGAGCTTAAACATCAGAAAGCTATCGTTGAGAGAGTTTACAAAGAGGTCATCGCAGAACAGGGCATCAAGAGAATTAAGTATTCTTTTGGAACCATGATCGAAATTCCACGGGCAGCACTTTTAGCAGACCAAATGGCAGAAGTTGCCGAGTTTTTCTCCTTTGGAACAAACGATCTCACCCAGATGACATTTGGTTTCTCCAGAGACGATGTCGGATCTTTCTTGGGCGATTATCAGGAGAAGAAAATTCTTGCCAATGATCCATTCCAGACAATAGATCTTGATGGGGTTGGTCAGCTTATAGAATACGCCGTTGCACTTGGCAGAGACACTCGTCCCGATATGAAAATAGGTATTTGCGGAGAGCACGGCGGAGATCCAAAGTCAGTCGAGTTTTGCCACAATGTCGGTATGTCTTATGTCTCTTGTTCGCCTTTCAGAGTTCCTATCGCAAGGCTTGCAGCAGCTCAAGCGACAGTGAAGTCTATAGAAGCGGCAAAAGCAGAAAGCAAAAGAAAGAAAAAAGCCTCTCCAAAGAAGGCTGCAAAGAAAGTTGCAAAGAAGTCCAAAAAGAAATAGTTACAGTTAATCTAATACAAACAACAAACAGCACCGTCCTGATTTGCTCGGGCGGTGCTGTTAGTTTAATAAGGCGGCAAGATGAAAAAAACAATCCTTTCTTTATTTTTAATTGTCCTCACTTTTTCCATAGTGGACGCTCAATCCATTGCGCTTGAGTCGGACTCTAATTTTCCTTTCAAGTTTGAAATTGAACATCCTATTTTTTCGCCTAAGGCTCATGTATATGAAGGCGTTGTTTTCGTTCCTATAGTTGAAAGCACAAAGCGAATAAAGGAGTGGGCTTTGACCATCAGAAATGAATACAACAGAGATACGGCAGTGTTTATGGGAAAAAGGGAAATACCTAAAAGAATTGTTTGGGATGCGGCGGACAAAAAAGGTGTTCCTGTGCCTGACGGTCAATACTCATATGAGTTTATCTTAGACGACGGAAATGAAATTTTTACAATCAATCGGGACGGCATTATTATCGACACGGTTCCTCCTTATATTGAAATGGAAGCTGTGGAAGATGTGTATTTTTTGGACTCCAAAAGGAAACAGTTGGTTAGCGATATAGAGATAAGAATTAAACGTATCACTGATGAGGCGGGCATAGATTTTGGCAAGTCTTTTTTGAGCATCATCAACTTTAACGGCAAAGAGGTGAAAACTTTCAATTTCCCTTACAACAGTTTTGCGGAAGTTATCACTTGGGACGGCATAGACGACACCTATAATATATTGTTGCCCGAAGGAGAGTATCAGGCAATCCTCACAGTTTTTGATAATGCGGGCAATTCCGCACAAAGTTCAATCAAGTTTTTAATGGTTGCCGTTTCGTCTCCCACAGCTGATGTTGTTGAGGAAGCAGTTTCTGTAGATGAGGGGGGAGGCGAGATAGAACAACCCGTGCCTCAGCCAAAGCCCGCCCCTGCTCCTGCCCCCGCACCAAAGAAAGCAAGCGTGCAAACTGTAAAAATGCCGTTTAATTTCCCCGAGAGAATATTTTTCCTCTCAGGCAGCAAGCAATTTAGCAACTCCGAAACAGAGCTGTTAAAAAAGATTGCGGCTTTCTTGAAATCAAACAAGAACTATAAATTAAAAGTTGCGGGCAGAAGCGATGTTTTAAGCGAGGAAAACAATATAAAAAATATGGCTGCAAACAGAGCGGCAGCAGTCAAAAAATTCTTTCTTGATGCAGGAATTGCGGAACAAAGAATGACAGTTATGTGGCATCCAGTTCCTCAAAAAGCTAATGAGAGAAATCGCAGGGTAGACATTTTTGTAATCAGCGATTAGTTCTCATTCCATCATTTGGCTTTACATAAAAATAGCGAATACCTTTTTTGGTGTTCGCTATTTTTTTTGCGGCTATTAAATGTAATCAAACCCTCACACACTCGTCGGAGAATTGTCCTCGGCGGCTTTAAGTTTTTCTTCTTTAAGCCTCTGAGCTTTTAGATCGCTTAGCACGAGTTCAGCCAACCCCTTCGACACTTCCTCCTCCTCAAAAGCGATGTCAGCTACCCCAGCCTGATGTAAATAATCTTTAGTGTTTAGAAAACGAGACCGTGCCAAAATCCTGATATTAGGGTTCATCAAAGATGCAGCTGAAGCAGTTGCCAATGTGACCTCCAAAATCGGCACCGTGATGATCATATAAGACGCTTTGTCTACCCCAGCGGCTCTCAAAACCTCTTTGGTTGCGGAGTTTCCATAAACTGCCGAGAATGATTTTTTTGCAAGCGAAATAACAGTGTCGATATTCATCTCAATGATTGTGGGTTTAAGCCCATTGTTTATCAAAGCCTCAACAACTTTCTGCCCCGTCGGACCATACCCCACAACTATTGCAGACTTTTCATCGCCCCTCTCAAGAGTCGTCCCAAGCCCGTCTTTCTTAGCACCAATTTTTTTACTGTTTTTCTTTTCTGCAAAAAAATACAAAGCCTTCCAGAGTTTTTCTTTGGTCCTAAAATAATTGTTAATTTTTGGAATTTGTCGAAAGAGCGTTGGGTTTAGAGTTATGGAGACGATAGCTGCAATGACGATAGTGTTATAGACAGCCTCGCTTGCTAACCCCAGCCTTTTTGCTTCTTGAGCGAGGATAAAAGAGAACTCCCCAACTTGTGCTAGCCCCGCAGCCACTGTGAGCGAGGTTCTTGGTGAATATCCGAGCAAGGTTACGACGACAAAAGCTGTGAGAGGTTTAATGATCAGCACAATCCCGACGCACACCGCAATTAAAAGGGGAAACTCAAACAAAAATTTTGGGTTTACTAACATACCGACTGAGAGGAAAAATATGACGGCAAAAGCGTCTTTTAGCGGAAGCAAATCTGCCCCGGCTTGATGGCTCATTTTTGTCCGCCCCACAACCATTCCGCCCAAGAAAGCGCCTAAAGCAAGCGATGCTTGAAAAATTAAAGCTGCTCCGACGGCAGTTGCAAATGCCATAACTAAAACCGCAATGGTAAAAAGTTCACTTGAACGGGTTTTGACTATTCGAGAAAGTATCCACGGAACCAATCTCCCTCCAATTTCTACGACGATAATCCACAAAGCCCCCAACCTCAAAACAGCAATGCCAATGGCTATCAGCAATTGCAAATTTTCATTGTTTTCTTGAGTGTTGATGATCAAAATGTCGCTAAGGCTGGGCAAAATAACCAAGATCAAAACAGTCAAAATATCCTCTACCACAAGCCAGCCCACAGCAATGTTTCCCTGAATTGTCCCCAACACATCATTGTCGGTCAAAACCCTAATCAAGACCACTGTGCTAGCAACAGAAAGCCCCAAGCCTAAAATCAAGCTTGAGGAAAAAGTTAATCCCAGTTTAGTCCCGATGAAAACCCCAAAAAGTGTAGCAATGCAGCTTTGAATAATAGCACCGGGAATGGACACCCCTTTAACTGAAAGCAAATCATTCAAGTCAAAATGCAGCCCCACTCCAAACATCAGCAAAATCACACCCGCTTCTGAAAGCTGAAAAGCAAGATCATAGTTGGCAACAAATCCCGGTGTAAGAGGTCCAATGCAAAAGCCCGCAATCAAATACCCCACAATTGAAGAAAGCCCCAATTTTTGTGTTATGTATCCAAAAGTCAGTGCAAACACGAATCCTACTGCCAAAATCCCTAAGAGTTGATAGTGTTCCATTTTTCCCTGCCAAAAGTTGAATTTTTAAGCCTAAGTCGGGCGATTATAGCAAAATTCTCCCCTTTGCCCGCCTTTAGATAAA
>JAITBH010000116.1 GCA_031283745.1 Candidatus Ectomicrobium neotermitis
GCAAACCTACCCGCTGGAACTGTCCTAAACTTCCCCGATCAAGATGTCCTAAATGCCGCGACAAATCAGAATGCCCTTTATCTGCCTCAAAAGTTCAATTTCTTTGATGAAAATGTTGGAGACGGCAAGGGCGTGATTCATTATGCAGGCAGGAAGCCATGGGGGGTTTTGTGCATCCACCCTTTGAGAAAACTGTATTTCAAGTATGTAAAGCTTTCTCCGTATAAGAAAGATTTCAGATTTATAAGGCTTCGCTCTTTGTTAAAAACGCTAAAAAGCAATCCCTTTTTCTTCTTTAGTAAGAACCATTTGAGAATACTCAAGAACTTAATTTTGCTCAAGTTGGGGCTTATTAAAGGACATGGTTCTATAAACTGATGCAAAGACTAAAGGATTTCCTTAAACGATTTCCGAGGCATTGGATAACGGCATTCAGTGCTTGGGCGAGCAAGATAATCGTTTCTTTGACCCAGATCTTATGTATGCGAGAATTACTTTTGTATTTAGGCGAGGACAGATATGCTGTTTATATAATCGCTTATTCACTGGCGGCTTGGATGCCATTATCTGAGCTAAGCATCGGAACATCCCTCCAAAACTTTATTTCACACCAACGGGCAAAAAAACAAAATTATGACACATACATCGTCTCGGCTTTTCAAATAGAAATTTTAGTTTTCCTCTTGTTTTCTATTGTTATTGTTGCTGTCTCGCCTTTCGTTGAGGATATTCTTTTTAGAAAATTCACCTTTATCCCCGACCTGAAAAACATTCACATCGTTTTTACAGTATGTTTTGTGTCCTTAATCTATGCAGTATCCTCGTCCATCTATAAAGTCTATTACGCTCTCCATAAAGGTTATGTGGCAAATATTCTCCCCGCTATCTCGTCGATTATTTCTTTAATTTTGATTGTTGTTTTTAGAAGGTATGCTATCGGAGGACAAAACATAATCTATGCTGTTTTGATGTTCTTAGCACCGCAAGCCATTATCGCCTTTATGGTTTGCATTTTTTATTTACGCAGATATGTTGCGAAGTTTTTTAGCGTCGATCTTGTGTCGATAAAAGAGATCCTAAAGCGAGCTTTTAAGTTCTATGGAGTGGGAATATTTACGACTTTTTATATCAATGCCGACTACCTGATAATCTCTCAAACCCTTGCCTCAAAACCTAATGAAATTATCTCTTACAATGTTTTCACGAGAGTATTTTTCTTCTTTTCATTCATTTATTCATCATTTTTAGCTTCTGTTTGGCCTGTATTAAATGAACTTTATCATCAGGGGCATATTGATGAGATTAAGCGGATGCTCAAACGCTATTTGGCATACGGATTTATTTTGATGAGCATCGGAACTGTCGGCATTATGATGTTTGCAAAAACCATATCCTCCATCTTGGCTCCCGGTGCTAATGTTATAAATGGTGCGTCATTTATCTTGCTTATCGGCTTTTATATGATCGTCAAAACTTGGGCAGACACATTTGCGGTTTTTCTTCAAAGCATAAATGTCTTGAAAATTTTTTGGCTGTTTATGCCTTTCCAGATCATCATCAATGTAGCTGCTCAATTTTTCCTTTCAAAACAATACGGCGTATACGGAATTTTGTTTGGGTTGATAATATCTGTCATCACGACGAGCTTGTGGATACTTCCGATAAAAACAAAGCATGTTTTTGCAGCACATAAAACGTAGTTAGAGGTGTTAAAAATGAAGAAAATAAAGAAATTTATTCTTGATGCCATTCCGTCAAAATCATTGAAGTGCAAGGTGAAATATCTTGGCAGGAGAGATATGTATAAGCAGATTTTCAAATACTTTGTCGCCCTTGCGAGATATAAAGTTTATGGAAAAGCAAAAGCCGAACGTACAAAAACTTTTGAAAATGAGCTTTCGATTGCATCGATAGTTAGAAATGAAGCGGATTACATCAGGGAGTGGATTGAATATCATAAGCTCGTCGGCGTTGAGAAGTTTTACATCTATGACAATGAAAGCGATGACGGCTTAAAAGAAATTTTAGAGCCTTATATCAAAGAGGGCTGCGTCGTTTATCGATATTTCCCCGGCAAAGAGAGGCAGCTACGTGCTTATGAGGACGCTGTGGACAAATATAAATACGAAACTAAATGGCTTGCTTTGATAGATATTGATGAGTTTATAGTGCCGAAAAAATACGAAAAGATAACTGACTTTTTGAAAGATTTTGAAGGGTATCCGCAGGTTTTAATTGGCTGGGTTGTATACGGCTCTGCAGGGCATATGGTTAAACCCGGAGGCTTAGTTATCGAAAACTTCAAACGACATGCCTCGGATGATTTTGTTACGGAAAGCAAACCGATTGTGAACCCTCGAATGATTGCCTGCAGCCTTATTCCCCACTGGTCCCAACCCCTTTGCGGCATCACCGTTGACGAAGAGAAAACCCCTTTTAAGAGTTATCCGTATAAAGATTTTTATCTCCAGCCAAAGCCAAGAATAAAGATGCAAATAAATCATTATTACGGCAAATCATGGGCTGAATTTTTGCAGAAAATTTTAAGAGGAAATGCTTATTCGCTACGGGACCCGATTCGCTCAAAAGAGGATTTTGATTCTTATGACAGAAATGAGGTTTCAGACGAGATAATGGACAAATATATAGAGCCTGTCCGCTTGGCATTGTCTAAAGTTGCAGGCAGTGGAGAACAAAAGAAATGAAGAATATTTTGGTTAGCACCATAAGCTTTCATATGGGAGATTTTATATGGGCTTCCTCAGCTTTGGCTGCTATCAAAAAGACTTATCCTCAGACAAAAATTACGGTGATTGTCCCTAAAAACCTAAAAGATCTTGCTCAAAATAATCCCGCAATAGACGATGTGATTTATTCCTTATACAGCTCCGTTGGCTTGGCTTTTAAGATCAAACAGTTTCTGTGGAACTTAAAAAACATCTTGCGGATTTTCTTTTCTCATTATGATGCCTGCATAATTTTGGCCCAATCAAGGCTGACTATTTTGATTGCAAAAATATGCCGCATTCCTCATATCGTCGGGATGGATTTATGTTTAAACAGAGACAACCCTTATCCTTTATCTGCACATTACACGGACATTGTTAAGGCCTTTCACAATCAATCGAAGCTTCATGTTGCTTTGCGTTTTCAAAATATCGTCAAGGGTTTTTTGGGGATTTATAACAATGCCTCGCCTGTTTTGCCTGACCCTTCAAATTTTGCCGACTCCGCTAAAAGGTTTCTTAAAACCCGCAGGAAAAAAAGTATTGCCTTGTGCATATCTGGGGATAAACAAAAGAGAAATTTGAGCGTTAATGAGTGGAAAATTTCAAACTGTGCCGAAGTCATCAAAACTTTAAGCCGCAAATTTGACGCAAGTTTTTATGTTTTAGGTACAGGAAGCGACTTTAATAAGGCTAATGAGCTGGCTGGCATGAGGAATGTTTACAACCTGTGCGGGAAAACTTCTGTTGGAGAGGCTTTATACATTTTGAGCCAAATGGATCTATGCATATCCGTCGACACAGGCATTTTGCACTTGGCCGCTGCGGCAAATATCCCCGTTATAGCTTTGCATGGACATTGCCCCCCTCAAAGGACTGGCGGAATGTCGTCAAAGGTGAGGGCTATCTATCACGTTATAGAGTGTTCCAATCGTATATGGGAAGCTAAAGATGAATATTTTTGCCCCTATTTAGAATCTCCAAGATGTATGGAAGCAATAACACCCGACGAGATTGTGTCCGTAGCAACTGAAATTTTAGACGAGGAAAGCAAATGATATGTGCTTTGATAGTTTCATATAACTCGCAGAAGGTTTTTAGGTGCTATGAGAGTGTTAAGAATCAGGTTGATTTTGTTGTGATTGTCGACAATGGGACAAAAGATAAGGGAATAATTGAGGGCTTAGAAAAAGTTCAGCACGAAAACAATAACTGTTCGCTGATATTTAACGGAGACAATCTGGGGATAGCCGTAGCACTAAATCAGGGGGCAAAATATGCAAAGGATACAAAAGCAGAATGGCTGCTCACCTTAGACGATGACAGCCAGCTTTATGAAAACACAGTCTCGGCTCTGATGAAAGATTATGAAAGCTTGCCCGAGCCTCTTAAAGAAAAAACTGCCATTGTTGCTTTGAAGTATGAGGAGAGGGGCATCAAAACGGCTATAAAAAATGATGATAAAACAGCTGGCTTTGAGATTGTAAAATATGCTCTTACATCGGGTAATTTCATCAAGACAAAGATTTTTGATTGCGGGCTTTTTTTTAATGAGGAGTTGTTTATCGATCAGGTGGACAATGATTTTGATTTTCAGGTGAGAAAAAATGGTTTTGTGATTTTAGAGTCTTACAGCCATTTCATTCTTCACGAGTTGGGCTTATCTCAAAAAAAATGTGGATTTGTGATACGAAACTATTCCCCTATTCGCCGATATTATCTTTCAAGAAATTGCACCTACATATTAAAGAGGTACCTGCTTTTTGATTTTTGGGGAGTTTTGAGAATTTTCATCGGGTCCATTTTGGGCGGGCTGTTTAAGATAACCTTCTTTGAAAACCAAAAACTTGAAAAATACAAATGTGTTTTTTGTGGAATTAAAGACGCTCTTAGCAACAAATTTGGGGAAAAATTCAATTCTTAGACAGGAGGAGGCTTAGTGACTGTAGATCAGCTTTATGTTTTTTATAAAATGAAAGTGGGTGCATTGGCAGTAGATTTTTTTGTGTTTAGAAATGTAGAGTCTTTGCAAACATTGAGTCTGCAGTCTGGATAACCTTTGTTAAGCAAAGATCTCCCCAAAATACTGACTTATGTTCTTGCCAATAAAAAAATTAAAGAAGTCCATATAACGACCAATGACACAATAGTTCCACCTGATGAAACAATGGAGATATTGAGTCTCTTTCATAAAAAAGGAGATTTTGCTGAGGTTTTATTCAAATCCTGATTACCTTGTTTGCGGGTTTTGTTCGATAATAGAGGACAACTTAAAGAAGAAAGTTATTCCAGCAATTCAAGAATGATTAAAGATGAGATGAGATGAGATGAAAGGAAATAATAGGAGCAAATGAAAATGAACCAACTGTTTTATAAGAGATGTTTGAGGATATATGCTTTGCATAGTTTGCAAGGGAAAAATTGGGGCAAGAGATATGCAAAAACTGTCGCTCATATTTTGAGGTTTATATTGAGGATTGCTCGTCTAAAATTTGAGTTTTATTTTCTCGGCAATATTTATCTGCCCTACATTGAAATAGTAATCACAACAAGATGCACATTAAAATGTAAGCACTGCTCAAATTACATAAACACGATCGAAGAGAAATATCAGCACTCTTTAACTTTCGAAGAATTCAAACAGCAACTCGACAACTTGCTTGCTAATGTCAAAAAGCTCCATGTCTTAAAAATTTTCGGCGGCGAGCCTTTGTTAGACAAAGACTTAGACAAAATTCTTCGCTATTCATTGACCAATAAAAAAATATCAAATGTCGTGCTGACCACCAATGGGACAATGGATATTTCCGATAAGCTCATATCAATAATGAAGGAACACCCCGAAAAAATGTGTGTCAACTTGTCTAACTACACATCAAACAAAGAACTCTCCTCCCGACTAAAAACAATAGACCTACTTAATAAATGTAAGGAAAATTCTATTTCCACTATCTTTGATGAAAATTTATTGTGGACCGAAACTTCGGAAATTAAATATAGTGGACGCACTCCAAAAGAAATCAGAGAATATTTCCTTAACTGCATACTAACTTGCACACATGTAATAAATGGAAAACTTTACCCCTGCCCGAAAGCGGGAATTTATGATCTGCGGAATTTATATTTGCCTTCTTTGCAGATAATAAATGACTGGAAAGGTTGGCTATGGGAGGGGACAATTGAAAAAATTGATCTCTCCGCCCCTGTAAAAAAGGAGACTTTGGTGAGGTTTTATTCAAACTCTGATTACCTTGCTTGCGGGCTTTGTTCGATAATAGAGGATGCCTTAAAGAAGAAAGTTATTCCAGCAATTCAGGAATAATTAAAGAAATAGAGGAGTAATCTGATAAACTCGCATCAATAAAAAAATAAAGAAAGTCATCTCAACAGTTAAGGGTGATTAAAAACAAGGAGAGAGTTTTATGAGAAAAGACTCAAA
>JAITBH010000013.1 GCA_031283745.1 Candidatus Ectomicrobium neotermitis
CCCCGTCCCCTGTCCAGAATGTTAGCGAAGGAAATATCATCATTGCAATTATCAGCAAAACAAAAATTCTCTTTAAGCTATTTAATTTTTTCATTGTCCCGTTCCTGTTTTGATGTCAAACGCATCCGTCCGCTACCCAAAAAAAGCTCCTCTATCTTGTATTTCATTTGTATCTCCGCTATCTAAAACTGTCGATGACTTGAATCTATGTCGACTGCCTGCGATGGGTAGTTAAAAAGGAAGGGATTTATACTTGTTTTTTGAGGTAATCATAAACCCCGTTTAACATTTGCTCAAACCGTCCGCCGTAAAAAGACTTTTGAACATAGATGATAATTATGATGTCGTTGTCATCGATGATTTTCTTTATGTCAGCCTTAATCTCGATCTCCTGATTATAGTATTGGGTGACATTTTTATCGCTTATAAAGTGTGATGCTTTGAGCTGTTTTACATACTGCTCGACAAAAGAATCTCCCAATACGACTATTTTTGTTTGATTCTCCTTTTTGGAAGCTTCGTAAACTATATAAGGAAACTCCAACTTCTTTTGCATAAACGCATTTTCTAATGAGTGGAATAACTTAAGGTTGTTTAATGCATATACTTCATATAAATCTGAAGTGCTTGAAATCTCTACCAATTTAATTTTTGGAATTTCCCAATCCGTTTTATATCTCGTCTTGAGATATTTTAAGGTTTCAATTACTGCTATCCCCGCTCCATAGCGATTCCAGTGAGCATCATAAAATGAAACCGTCTCTATACCGTTTAACTGCACATCGTTTTCCAAAAAATCCTGAGCATTGAAATAATTTATGTCGTTCTTTTTTAAGAAACCATTATAAGTTTCCCGCATTTTATCAGCATCGTTCTTATAATAGTATTCAAAATATCTATAGTATGGATTGATTTTATGTCCATATACTTTCTTCCACCCAGAATAAGCAGACACAAACAAAATTTTTTTACCTCTCTTGTTTAATTCTTGTTGAACATATTTTAATTTCTTGGCAGTTAAATCTATTTTCTTTAGTCCCTTATCGCCTGCACCATAAGCACGCGTGTAACTATCAAGAATCCACTTATCTGAATTGTGGCTTGGTGAATCTATAACTCTATTTTTATACGAGAGTAAGCGAAGAGCTGACAACACAAAAAACCTTTTGAAATTAGCCAAATAATACAAAGAGCTTTTGAGCCTTATAAAGAACCCTCGAAAATAAAAATAATTGTTAAACCAAGCAGTTAAATCTTTTTGATAAATTCCTAATTCAAACCCTTCAAGCAGTGGAGGTCTTTTGATAATATTTCTCACATCCACAGCGAAATTTTTCGGTTCTTTTATGAGAAGTTTAGAATTCCCCCCCCCCCGTCCCCTGTCCAGAATGTTAGTGAAGGAAATGTCAACATTGCAATTATCAAAAAAACAAAAATTCTCTTTAAGCTATTTAATTTTTTCATTGTCCCGTTCCTGTTTTGAGGTCAAACGCATCCGTCCGGACTTGAACCGGAATCCTCGGCTCCGGAGGCCGATGCTCTATCCATTAAGCTACGGACGCAAAACTCATTTATTTTTGAGGCTTGATATATTTGTTGATGTTCTTTATGGCTGCCTCAAGTTCCGTCAAAGACTTGCTTCCACCTTGTGCAAAATCTGCCTTTCCTCCACCGGAACCTTTGATGTCAGAAGCAAATGCTTTTGCGATATTGCCTGCATTAAACCCTTGCTTAACATAGTCGGAAGTTATCGAAACGATAAAAGAGATTTTTCCTTCGCTCTCTGAGGCAGCTAAAACTATAACTGATCCCATCTTGCCTTTAATTTTGTCGGATAAATCCCTCAAAGTTTTGATGTCAGCACCCTCAATAAAAACGGGCAAAACCTCTACACCGTCAACGTTTTTGGCTGACTTGATATAAGAATTTATGTCTTGAGAAATTTGACGGCTTTTGAGTAGTGCCAACTCTTGCTCAAGATTTTTTATCTCAGCTTTTTGCTTTTGAATTTTATCGAAAATTTCAGTTTTAGACGCATTTAGAGCTTGTGCGATTTTTAGAATTTCTGTCTCCTCATCTAAGACATAGTTCTCGGCAGCCCTGCCCGCAGCCGCCTCAATTCTGCGAACTCCAGCACCGACAGAATATTCCGAAATGATCTTAAAAAACCCTATGTCCCCAGTCCTGTTGATATGCGTCCCACCACAAAGCTCCATCGAATAAATCTCATCTTTACCCGCTGGGCGGACTGTTACAGTTCTGACAAGCTCGCCGTATTTTTCTCCAAACAAAGCCACTGCACCCAAATTTCTTGCTTTTTTTATGTCCATCGTTTCGATTGTTATGGGCATATTTGCCCTTATGACATCATTGACCTTGTGCTCAACCTTGAGCAAATCCTCTTTTGTAAGAGCCGAAAAGTGGGTGAAATCAAACCTCACATATTCGTCTGAAACCAAAGACCCTGCTTGAGCGATATGATCTCCCAGAACATCTTTTAAGGCTTTTTGGAGCAAATGCACACAGGTATGATGCCTTGCTATATCCCCTCTGCGGGAAAAATCCACCTCTAAATTGACCTCTTGACCAACCTTTATGCAGCCTTGACCGACCTTAACTTTATGCAAAAACAAATTTCCTACGGGCTTAAAAACATCAAAAACCTTTGCACTAAAGTTGCCGTTTGAAACGTTGCCCTTATCTCCTACCTGCCCGCCTGACTCCCCATAAAAAGGTGTGTTTGAGACAACAATCTCGCCATCTTCATTTGCTTTTAGCTCGCTAACTTCCTTGCCTTCCTTTATCAAAGCCAAAACTTTTCCGACACTCTTTAAGGTTTCATACCCCTCAAACACTGTCTCGCCGACGCGTTTATAGAGAGCCGCATAAAAAGAGACATCCTTTTCGCCCGAGCCGCCCCAAGCCGCCCGCGACTTTTTTTGTGCTTTTGCTTGAGCTGCCTTAAAACCAAGCTCGTCAATTTTTAAGCCGTTTTCTGCTGCAATTTCTTTGGTGAGATCTTGAGGAAAACCATAAGTGTCATAAAGCTTAAACACATCATTTCCGCTGATAACTACCTCTTTTTTGTTTTTATAGACCTTTATCATCTCCGACAAAATTTCCGTTCCGCTCTCTAAAGTTTCTAAAAACTTTTCCTCCTCAACCTTAATTATGGACTGAATATTTGAAAGCTTTGATGACAATTCTGGGTAGGCAGGCTCCATGATCTTAAAAACAGTTTCGGCAAGAACATTGATGAAAGGTTTGCTGTATCCAAAAATTTTCCCCTGCCTTAAAGCACGTCTTAAAATTCTCCTTAAAACATAGCCCCTGCCCTCATTTGAGGGAATTATTCCGTCTGAAATTAAAAATGTTACTGCCCTGCAATGGTCGGCTATCATTCTGAGCTTAGATGTGGTGCTTTTATCTTGCTTTACTTTAAGTATCTCGGCTGCATTTTCCATTATCGGGACAAATAAATCCGTCTCAAAAATGCTTTTTTTGCCGCAAGCAGTAGCAGTGATCCTCTCAAGACCCATCCCCGTGTCAATATTTTTTTGAGGAAGAGGGTTTAATGAGCTATCTGCCTGCCTATCAAACTGAGTAAAAACAAGATTCCATATTTCAAGGTATCTATCGCACTCACAACCCACCCCGCAGCTAGGCTTTCCGCAGCCAACATCCGGGCCTAAATCGATATAAATTTCAGAGCAAGGACCGCATGGTCCCGTATCGCCCATATTCCAAAAATTGGTGTCTGCCCCCATCTTTATGATCTTTGAAGCGGGAACTATTTTTCCCCAAATTTTGCCTGCCTCATCATCATCTTTATAGATGCTTATATATAGTTTCTCGACGGGCAAACCGATATTTTTGGTCAAAAATTCCCAGCTCCAAGCAATTGCCTCTTTCTTGAAATAGTCTCCAAAAGAAAAATTTCCAAGCATTTCAAAAAAGGTTAAGTGCCGAGTTGTTAAACCGACCTGCTCAATGTCTGAGGTTCTAAAACATTTCTGGCAGCTTGTTGCCCGCTTGAAAGTGTCTTTGCTCTGCCCAAGAAAGTTCTGCTTAAACTGTACCATGCCCGCTGATGTAAACAAAAGCGTGCTGTCTCCGGAGGGAATAAGAGAATCGGAGGCAACTATGGTTGCACCGTTTTGTTTGAAGAAATCTAAAAATGCTTTTCTGATTTGGACTGAATTATTGTTCATATTCTCCTCAGCTCTAACGATTTATTTTGTTTGAAAAATATTCGATTGTTTTCTTTAAACCCTCTTCTAAGGTTGTTTGAGGGTTAAAACCTAATTTCTGCCTTGCTAAGGAAATGTCAGCATGGCGTCTATCCGGGTCATCGCTTGGCAGGGCTTTATTGATAATTGTGGATTTTGATTTTGTGAGAGCTAAAACAATGTTGGCAAGCTCCTTAATTGAAAACTCGAAAGAGGCACCGATATTTACTGGCCCCTGAAAAGATTTTTCGCTAAAAAGCATACTGACAATGCCGACTATCAAGTCGTCGACATAGCAAAAAGAACGGGTCTGCTCTCCATTGCCATAAATTGTCAAAGGCTGCTCGCTCAAAGCTTGAACAACGAAATTAGAAACCACACGGCCGTCATCATTGTCCATATACGGACCATAGGTATTAAAAATTCGGATAACTTTTATCTTGACCTTATACTTTTGAGCATAGGCAAACATCAAAGTTTCTCCTACCCGCTTGCCCTCGTCATAGCAGCTGCGAATCCCACAAGGATTGACATTGCCCCAATAGCTCTCTTTTTGAGGATGCTGCGAAGGGTCTCCATAAATCTCGCTGGTAGAAGCTTGCAAAATGACAGCGTCATTTATGCGGGCTAAATCGAGCATATTTGCAAGACCTTTGTAGCAGGTGTTTAAGGTAAAAACTGGATCTTTTTGGTATTTGGGCGGGGAGGCTGGGCAGGCAAAATTGAGGACATAATCTATTTTTTCATTGATTGACAAAGGCTGATTGATGTCTGCATTGATGAACTTAAAGTTTGGGTTGTTGGCAAGTGATGACAAATTGCTCATATGGCCTGTATAAAAATTATCTACCGCTATAACTTTTCCTTCCTTGATCAAGGTTTTGCACAGATGGGAACCTAAAAACCCTGCACCTCCGCTGATTAGAAATGTTTTCATTGAACCTGCCCCATCGCATAATATGTAAACCCATTTTTTGCCAAAACTTCCTTATCGTAGATATTCCTTCCGTCAAAAATAACTTTCCCTTTCATATTGTTTTTTAAGGTTTCGATAGATATGTGCCTAAACTCATTCCACTCGGTTATCAGAAAAAGAGCATCTACCCCTTTTGTTGCGTCATATTGATCTTGGGCATAGATTATTTTCCCGTCTAAATCTCCTAAAAGTTTCTTTGTTTCCTTCATTGCGGCGGGATCAAAAACTTTCACTTTTGCACCCAAACTTAAAAGCTTATCTATGATAACAAGGGCTGGTGCTTCCCGAATATCGTCGGTGCGGGGCTTAAAACTCAAGCCCCAAATACAAAAGACAAGCCCGCTTAATGCCTCTGGGCTTGCCTCTTTTTTATAGTGCTTCAATGTTTTTTCAACAAGGATGGACTTTTGTTTTTCGTTTACATCATCTACAGCTTTAAGAATTTCCATACTGTAGTCGTTAATTTTGCCGACATGAATAAGTGCACAGACATCTTTTGGAAAGCATGATCCGCCATACCCAACACCGGGAAAAAGAAACTCATAGCCTATTCTCTTGTCTGCCCCGATACCTTTTCTGACATTGTTTATATCGGCGCCCACTCGTTCACACAGATTTGAAATTTCATTGATGAAAGAGATTTTGGTTGCTAAAAAACAGTTGGCAGTATATTTGGTCATCTCGGCGCTCTTTATGTCCATCTCTATGAGCGGATGAAAAGTTCTCAAAAAAGGAGCATAAATTTCATTCATAGCTGCCATAGCTTTTGGGCTATCCGTGCCTATGACAATTCTGTCGGGCTTCATAAAATCATCTATCGCTGACCCCTCTTTTAAGAACTCGGGGTTTGATGCCATATCAAAATCATATTTTGTCTGCTGCTTTATTATTTCTCTAACCTTATCGTTTGTCCCGACAGGCACTGTAGATTTGCCGACCACAACTTTATACCCGTTCATAGCTTTGCCTATCGCTTTAGCTGCCTCAAAAACATAGGTCAGGTCTGCCTCACCGCTATCGCTCATGGGTGTTCCGACGGCTATAAAAATTACCTCTGCCTTCTTTATTGCTCCATCAATATCGGTAGAAAAAGACAAACGCCCGTCCTCAACATTGCGTTTTATCATTTCATCAAGACCCGGTTCATAGATAGGAACTTTGCCCGAATTTAACATCGCTATCTTTTGAACGTTTACATCGACATTGACGACATTGTTCCCGCTTTCAGCCAAACAAACTCCGCTCACTAACCCAACATATCCTGAACCTATCATGGTGATATTCATTTTATCCTCCCTTTATGTTCTTAAAACCACGCCCAACTCTTTTTCTAACTTGCCCAACAAAGTCTGCATATCCGCATTGACCTCAATATCAGTCAAGGTTTTAGAGGCATCTTTATAAAGAAGCCGCAAAGAGTATCCAACTTTGCCCGCCCCGATCTTTTGTTCGTTCTGATAGACAGAAAACACGACATATTCTTTTAAGATTTTGCCCGTTTTCATGATGTTTTTTATGACATTTTCAATCTTTGCAAAGGGCAAAGATTTGTCGGCAATCACGGAAATGTCCCTTTTTACAGGAGGGAACTTTGCAAAAGGCTTAAAGGAAACATCTTTGAGGTTTATGCCGCTAAGAAGATCTAAATCAAACTCGCAATAGACGACTTCGCTATGCAAATCTTTGCTTATCAATGGGTGGACAATGCCGAAGTGTCCTGCGGGCTTGCCGCGATACATTATTGATGCAGTCTTTGAGGGATGATAATAAGATTGAGGGCTAAGATTTTTGTCTATCAAAACACCTTTTGGCAAAAGACTCTTAACTAAGCCTCCGCCATAGTAGAAATCGTAAATGTTTTTGCCTACCTCTATTTTCCACCACTCATCCCACACATTTCCATACATCAAAATTGCAAAAGAGTTTTTTTCGCCGTCTTGGGTAAAAACTTTCCCGTATTCAAACAGAGCAATTCGCTCAAAACCTTGTGCAAGATTGTTTAAGAGATTTTTGTAGAGGGCTGGGAGCAAAGATGGACGCAAAACCTCATTTTCTTTTGAGAGGGGGTTGGCAATTTTATACTTGCTTAAAAGACCGAACTTCTTTAACTCCTCAATTTCCGAAAAACTGTAATTGACCGCTTCACAAAACCCAATACCATAAAGCCTTCTCCTGAGATCAGCTGCAATATCTAAAAAAAACGATGTTTGATGTTTGGCTGCATCTGCTGATGAGTTTTGAGTGCTGCCTTGCGGTATATTTTCATAGCCGTTTATGCGGACAATTTCCTCAATCAAATCTATCTCGTCTTTAACATCATTTCTCCAGCTTGGAACGATACACTCTAAACCATCAGCCTTTGAGGTAACCTTAAAACATAATCCTTTTAATATCCCCTCAATTTCTTTTGCGGCTATCTCATACCCTAAAACCTTTTTAACCCTTTGCCAACGCAAAAATATCTTTACATCTTTATACTTTGATGGGCAGACATCGTCCCTGCTTATCAACTTCCCGCCAGCAACAGAAATGATCAAGTTTATAGCCCTAAGCGAGGCGGTTTGTGTTTGAAGGGGATCAATGCCTCTTTCAAATCTGTAAGAGGAATCGCTTGAAAGCTTTAATTTCTTTGATGTTTTCCTGACTGATGAGGCATTAAACACAGCACTTTCCAAAAAAACCTCAGTTGTTTTATCGTCAATGCCTGAAAACTCTCCACCCATAACGCCTGCGATGGCGACTGGTTTTTTGTCATCGGCAATGATCAGCATATCCCCGTCTAACTCATAAACTTTCCCGTCAAGTGCGGTCAGCTTTTCACCGCTTTTAGCTAAGCGGACAATAACTTTCTGCTCGCTCAGCTTTGATATGTCAAAAGCGTGCAGGGGCTGCCCCAGTTCCATCATCACATAGTTGGTAATATCCACAACATTATTTATGGACCTTATCCCGCACTTTTCTAAAGAACTTGCCAACCATTTGGGTGAGGGTGCTATCTTAACCCCCGAAATAATAGCCCCAATATAGTGCAAACATTGGGTGCTATCTATATGGACTTTATTTGACGAGGGGGCAGGGAGGACCTTTGGCAAAATGGGCGAAATGGTTTTTTCAAGCTTTGCAGCAAGTTCGCGGGATATGCCTAAAACGTTTAAGCAGTCCCCGCGGTTAGGGGTAACCTCTACCTCTAAAATGGGATCATTTTCCTCAAAAATCTGCTCAAGCGGGATACCAACTTGCGATTTAGCGTCGAGTTCCATTATTCCCTCTGACTGGAGGCTTAATCCCAGCTCTTTTTGAGAACATAACATCCCCTCCGACTCTATTCCCCTAATTTTTGATTTCTTAATTTCAAAGTTTCCGGGCAAAACCGCTCCGATTTTTGCCAAAGCAACTATAAGCCCTTTGCTGACATTAGACGCACCGCAAACTATTGAAAACTCATTTGCACCGTCGCTGACTTTGCATAAAGACAACTTGTCCGCGTTTGGATGTTTCTGAGTTGAGATGACTTTTGCCGTCCAAACATTTGTCCACTTAGGCATAGCGTCTGAAACGACTGAGGTTTCAATGCCTATAGATGTGAGCGTTTTGGCTGCCTCTTCGGCTGTGATTTCTAAGGGTAAAAACTTGTTTATCCAACTGTAGGGTATTTTCATAAAAGCTCCATTAAAACTGTTCCAAAAACCTTAAATCGTTTTCATAAAAAAGACGAATGTCGCCAATTCCATACTTAATCATCGCTATTCTTTCTATCCCTATGCCGAAAGCAAAGCCCGTATATTTCTCGCTGTCATATTTGACCGACTTAAAGACATTTGGGTGAACCATTCCGCAGCCTAAAATCTCTATCCAGCCTGATTGTTTGCATACTCCGCACCCCTTACCCCCACAAAAAAAACACTGAACATCCATTTCTGCGGATGGTTCAGTAAATGGGAAAAATGAAGGTCTAAAACGAACTGCGGAATTTTGACCAAAAAACCTTTTGACATAGCTTGTAAGGGTATTTTTCAAGTCCACAAAGGTTACATTCTCATCAACAAAAAGTCCTTCTACTTGATGGAAAGTTGAGGAGTGGGAGGCATCGGATGCCTCATTTCTGTAGACACGGCCGGGAACGATGATTTTTATGGGTGGAACTTGGTTTTCCATGACATGTATCTGACCGGGGGAGGTGTGAGTTCTTAAAAGATTTTTCATCCCCTCAAGATAAAAAGTGTCTTGAATATCACGGGCGGGATGGTCTGGAGGGTGATTTAGCGCCTCAAAGTTATACCAATCTGTCTCAATTTCGGGACCGCTCTCCACGCTAAAGCCAAGCGATACAAAAATTGCACTCACTTCGCTTATCGTTTTCATTATTGGGTGAAAATGCCCTTTTGGGAAGGGAAAATAAAAGGAGGGAGAAATGTCGATTTTTTCTTTGTTTATCTTTTCATCTATTGCGGTTTTGTTTATCTCCTGCTTTCTTTTTTCTATCTCGCCGTCAATTAGAGTTTTTGCTGCATTTGCCTCGGCTCCGATAGTCTTTTTTTCGTCGATAGAATAAGACGAAAGGGATCTCAAAACCTGCGTCAAAGTTCCACTTTTGCCAAGAAACTTAAAACGAACTTTTTCAAGCGACTCCGCATCTGCTGCCTTTATCTCATCAAGAGCTTCCTTAACTATCTCTCCGACTGCATTTTCTTTCATTGTTCTGTTGCCTCTTCTATTCCTATTAGTTTGTTAAGCCTGTCTTGAGCCATCTTGTAATCCTCTTTGTATTTTAATGCCTCTGTATACATTTCTTTAGCTTCCTGCACTTTGTTTTGGCTCTCGTTTATGAGACCTATATGATAGTAGGCCTCAGCATTTCCAGGGTTTAACTTTATCACTTCCTTAAACTCCTTAACTGCCTCATCAAAACGGTTGTTTAGAAAATACAGTTTGCCTAACTCCATGCGATTATTTTCATCAGATATATTTGCCATTTGCCTTTTTATCCTTTTAATTTTTCCATCATATCGGTCCGACCAACTGTTACCAAAACATCGTTTTGCTTGATCTCATAATTTGGTCCGGGAACCATCATTATCTCTTCCTTTATATCGCTCTGTCCGTCTTTGTTTATAACAGGAACTTTCCTTTTGATTGCGATTATGTTTGCCCCAAACTCGCTCCTTATATCAGTATCTTTGATGGCTTTATTTCTATATTTTGCGGGCGCCAAAATTTCAACGATGGAATAATCTTTAGAAAGCTCTATATGCTCTAAGATATTAGGGGAGATCAAGTTTGCAACCAACTTTTTTGCCATTTCAAGCTCTGGATAAATCACTTGGCTTGCACCAAGTTTAACGGCAATTTTTGAATGCCAGTTGCTTAAACACTTTACGATTATATTTTTTATGCCGAGATCTTTTGCTATCAAAATAGCCAGTATGCTTGTCTCTATCTCTCCAACTGCTATCACCGCACAATCACAATCCCCCAGCCCCAAATCCTCCATCGCTTTATCATCTGTGGCATCAGCAATAACTGACTGGGTAACAAACTGGCTTATCCTGCTTGTAGGTTCTTCATCATTATCTATCGCTAAAACCGAAAGCCCTTGTTTGCCCAACTCGCAGGCAACGTTGTAGCCAAAGGTTCCAAGCCCTATTACTGCAAACTGTTTTTTTTTCATTTTTACCCCACAAAAATATTTGCTCGTGGATATTTAATGTTGCTTTCATGGCTTTTTGAGCCAGCTGCTGAAATTAAAAGAGTGATAATCCCGATTCTCCCGATAAACATTGCACCAATATCAAGAATTTTACCCGCCGAGCCAAGCTTTGGTGTCACATTCATGCTCACCCCTGTATTTGAAAAAGCAGAAATTATCTCAAAGACTAAGTCAGTCGACCTGAAATAAGGCTCAAGAGCAATGAGAGCAGCAGAAAAAACCGCTATCGCACTTACGGTCAGAATAAATATCAAAGAAGCTTTATGAACTACTTCGTCCGACAACCTGCGTCTAAAAATTGTCACATCGTCTTTTGAGCGGATAAAACTTCGGACAAAAACAAAAATAACCGCTACCGTCGTAACCTTTATCCCGCCTGCCGTGCTGGCTGGAGCAGCCCCTATCGCCATAAAAAACATATATACAAACTTTGAAAGCTCCGTTGTCATCTCGACTGGGACAGCAATAAAACCTGCTGTTCTTATGCTTGAGGCTTGAAAAATGGCAATGGCGAGACTCTCTTTTTCATAAAGCAAAATAAACAAAACGAAAGGAACAAAAATTATCACCGTAACAGCCAAAACGACTTTTGTGTGGAGCAAAAAGTGAATTTGCTTTTGCCGATATGTGTCATAAACATCCACTAAAACAAAAAAGCCAAGCCCCCCTAAAGTTATCAACATGCTCAAAATTAAGAGGAGAGGATAATTGTGGGCTGAGCCAATCAGACTGTCTGAGAAAGTAGAAAAGCCTGCATTGCAAAATGCTGTTATCGAGTGGAATGTCCCCAGATATAAGGCTTTCAAGAGACTGTAATCCCTCAAAAAGCATAAGGTTAAAGAAAGAGCCCCTACAATTTCTATCGCTAATACAAACACGATGGCTTTTATCAACATCGGTCTAATGTTCTTAAACGAGGTCATTCCAAAAATGTCCTGCATTATACGTTTATCCTTCAACGTCATCTTGCCGATAAGAACAGCCGTCACCGTCGAGATAAACATATAGCCAAGTCCCCCTGACTCAATAAGGATAAGGATGACAATTTGTCCAAAGAGCGAGTAATGCTCACCTATCGACACGACGCTTAGACCTGTTACGCATATAGCTGAAATTGCTGTAAACAAATTTGAAAGAACTGAAATTTCCACCCCGCTTTGGGTTGAAAAAGGCAGGGTCAGCAGGAGTGTTCCGATAAATCCAAGCCCCAAGAAAAACAGAACAAATGTTTTTGCGGGAGAAAGCCTCATAAAATAATGCTTATGCCTTTTTGGCTATATCAACTAATTGCTTAAAAGCCGCAGTGTCGTTTACTGCTGTCTCGGCGAGCATTTTTCTGTCTATGGCAATATTGGCTTTTTTAAGCCCCGATATAAATCTGCTGTAGGATAAACCTTCCTCTCTTACCGCTGCATTGAGCCTAATGATCCAAAGAGACCTGTAATTAGCCTTATTATCCTTGCGTCCCTCATAAGAATAAGCAAGCGACTTTGCCAACTGCTGTTTAACCATTCTCCAGCGATTTTTCTTGGTGGCATAGTAGCCTTTTGCCATTCTAAATTTCTTCTTCTTTCTCTGCCTTGTATATACGGCACTTTTTACACGCATAATAATCTCCTTAATATCTAAATTTGGCTAATTAAAAACTATACGGCATATTCTTTTTCATAATCTTCATATCTGACTTTGCAACAAGACTGGGTTTCCTTGAATATCTGTTTTGATTGCCCGAGTCTCCCGTCATAAGATGCCTTTGACCCGGCTTTCTGTATTTAACTTTCTTCCCAGCTGTAACTCTAAACCGTTTTTTTGTGCTGCTGTGCGTTTTCATTTTTGGCATATGAGCCTCCATTATTAAATTTTTGTTTTTTGTCTCCTCTCGCCCCCCTACTCCTTATATATAGTAAGGACGCTGATTCTTTTCCCCTCTACTTAACCACCCAAAACGCTAACTTTATTTTGCGGCGGATTTTCTTTTAGGCATAAGAGTTAAGAACACCCTTGTCCCCATCGAATAAATTTTACCTTCTGGCTCAGCAATATCTGATAGAGAATCTTTCACTTTATCCATAACGTTGAGACCAAGTTCTTTATGTTGCATCTCCCTGCCATAAAACATTGCGGTGAGCTGAACTTTGTCTCCTGATTCGATAAATTGCCGGGCATGTTTGATCTTGACTTCTAAATCATGATCTCCGATACGGGGTCTGATACGAATTTCCTTTAACTGGGAGACCTTCTGCTTCTTTCGAACTTCTTTCTCTTTTTTCTTGATCTCATAACGAAATTTCGAAAAGTTGATTAGCTTGCAAACAGGCGGGGTTGATTGATCTGAAATTTCAACTAAATCCAAATCTTTTTCTTGTGCCATAGACAAGGCTTCACTTGTCTTAACTATTCCGACCTGCGTCCCATCCGAATCGATGAGCCTCACTTGCGGAACCTTGATGAACTGGTTGATACGATACTTTTTGTTTTCGACGACACCCTCCTTTTGGCTTTCACCAGACAAAAAAAATAAGGGGCGGAA
>JAITBH010000036.1 GCA_031283745.1 Candidatus Ectomicrobium neotermitis
TGCTCTTTTAAGCGATTATCATCAATCGCAAACCCTTTGACGATAAATTCCTTTAGAACCTTAGTTGCCCATATTCTAAATTGGGTTGCTTTAGATGAATTTACTCGATAGCCTACGGCGATAATCATATCGAGATTGTAAAAATCAATGACCTCATTTGCTTGGCCGCGATAGCCGCGATTTACGACAGTTTCCATTTTGGAAACAGTCGTATATTTAATCAGCTCTCCCTCACTGTAAATATTGCTGATGTGCTTGCTGATGGCAGATTTTTGCACTCCAAAGAGAGCTGCCATCTCTTTTTGAGTAAGCCAGATGGTTTCATCTTTTATGACGACTTTTACCTTTACGTCCTGCGAGCCGTATATTAAAAATTGCGGTTCTTTATTCATTGTTGCTCCTCATACAACGCCTTCCTTTCCGCTTCCCTTCTGTTAACAATTTCCATTTTTGCCTCCCGCAGTATTAAAAATTACCTTCAACGACTTTGCAGGCATCCCACCTGAGGTGTCAGGATTTAGGGGTTAGGGGTTAGGGAACTGCCACGGCACGACCAAAACCACGACAACAACAACGGCATTCTTAACCCGCCAAAAGGAATTGGCGGGCGGGAGGGTTTGAAACCCTCCCCTACATTGGTCACACGAGTGCTGTGTCGTGGTCGTTCCCTGACCCCAGTCTTTCGGGCGGGACACCCGCAAAGCCGTTAATTGTTCTTAAAAAAATCAATCGTGAGGGAAATGCCTGAGGCGATGGGGGTTTTCGGTTCCCAGCCTAAGACTTTTTTGGCTTTGGAATAGTCCAAAAAGTTCTTAAACAGCTCACCTGCCCTCTTGGGTTTTATGGTGGGTTTTTTGGCATATCCGGTAACTTTCGACATCACTTTTATCAGCTCAAGCACAGAAACAGTCTTGTTAGTCCCTATATTGATTATTTGATTGTTGCCTTTTGCAATTGACCGCAGGTTTGCATCCACCACATCGCCCACAAAAACATAATCCCGCATTTGCCTGCCATTGCCAAAAACAATCACTGGCTCATTTGAAAGCATTCTTTTTGAAAAAATTGCCACTACCCCTGCTTCGCCGAGGGGGTCTTGTCTGGGACCGTAGACATTTCCATACCTTAAAATCGTGTATTTGATGCCATAGACTGACGAAAAGAACTTGATATAGTTTTCAACACAAAACTTGGCTATACCATAGGGCGAAATGGGGTTTGGTGCAGCATTCTCGTCGGGGGCTTTGGCACCGCATTCTCCGTATATTGTCCCCCCTGATGAGGCAAAAATCACCTTTTTAGCCTTATTGTCTACTGCCCCTTTTAGAATGTTTATGGAGCCTATAATGTTTACATTAGCGTCAAAAGCTGGGTCGTCAACGGATTTCCTGACATCTATCTGGGCGGCGTGGTGAATGACTATTTGCGGTTTTTCTTTCTTGAAAACCTCAAAAACTGCCTTGCTGTCTGCAATGTCTGCCTCATAAAACTTCGCTTTTTTGTTGAGGTTTTCTTTTCTGCCTGTGGAGAGATTGTCGATAACTATCACCTTGTCCTTCCTTTGTATCAATGCGTCCACTATGTTTGAACCGATAAACCCTGCTCCGCCTGTAACCAAAATTTTCATTTTATTCTCCTGTGTTTTTTATTAGGTAGTCCGATACTGCAGTTTGCGATAAGAAATGTTTTATCAGCCTCTGATGGTCGGGCAACTCGTCCTCCGACAAAATCGCTCTGCGGGGGAAATCCTTATCCCACCTGTAATATCTACCTACTCCTGTCTGAAAGTCATACAAAACGGCATTTTCCATATCCATAATCGCCCCGCTGTCGTGGGTTGCTATGTTTGCTGCTGCGTTAGGCGAAAGAAGATTTTTGCCCATAGCCATATATGAAACCTGCGATAAAGAGAGAGCATATAAAGTCGGCAAAATGTCCATATGAGAGCCAAAAACCGCAGTGTTTACAAACTTCGGCCGCAGTTTCTTGGGGACATAAATGTAAAACGGGACGCTCAACCTATCAAGCAGCTCCTCATCTGAATACTGAAAAAGCCCCCAAAAGTTGTGATCCCCCGTGACGGCAATGATCGTATTGTCTGCATATTTCGAGTTTTTTATCCGCGTGATAAACCTGCCCAGCATTTCATTGGCATATTGATAGGTCTCAAAACGCATTTTGGCAAGCTGCCTGTCTAAAATTCGCTCGCTTAAAGCTGTCGGGGGTGTTAAAGGAAGGAGTTTGTAATCTTTTGGAAGGGAAAATGGGGGGTGGTTTGTCATGGTCAAAACCTCAATAAATTTCTTTTTATCCCCTTTTTCCAAAACATCAAAAATATAATCAAAAAGGTAACCGTCATAAATTCCCCACTGATTTCTTGGAATGGAAGCGTCCATAGACCCCTCGCCCACGATATTGTCAAAACCCAAACTTATCATAAAAGGCTCAAGCCCTCTCCAGCCCATATTGCCCCCGTAAAAAAAGAAAGTCTCATAATTCTTGGCTTTGTATGGCAGGGGACCGGAAAATTTATATTTCTTGTAGCCGTATTTTGATTGAGACAGATATGGGGCATCGGGTTTGCGGGCAACATTAGCGATAGTTGCCTCAAGGCTGCCTATGGTCACGTGATGGCCGGGCAGGAAATTTAAGAAAACGATGTCCTCATCAAAGTGTTTTTTTAGCTCTCCTAAAACATTGAACTCGGCGGAATTATATTTGATCAGGTCTGAGCCAAAGCTCTCCATCACTATCAAAATGACATTTGGCTCCGTGTCCTCGATGTCCTTATTATAAGGAAGCTCGACGATTAGAGAGTTTTGCGGGGAATATTGAGAAATATCGTCAATATCTTTATCTAAAAAGTCAGCAAAAGCCCTCCGAATACCCTCCTCGCCGTCCCCATAACCTGCCTTATCGATGAAATCAATCTCCCTTCCCCCCTCTGCCCGTATAACCATCGCATCCTGCATGGTGAAAAAACCGTTTATCGCAGTTTTGTTGATGAAAGCATTTGTGGAAATTTCCGCATGAAAAAGCCCCAGCGGAAACATATGAATGGTTTGCCTGATGAGCATAAAGTGTGCAAGCCCCAGAATAATAAGCATAAACACCTTAACCCTTAACTTTCCGGGCAGGCTTAGTGAGTAAATATCGGTGTATTTGATGGTCAGAATTTTTTTGGAAATCAGAAAAATCAGCACGAAAGCTGAGATAAAGCCCCCAAAAATGAGGGGCAAGTTATAGTTTTCGGCTATTGTTGAGATTAAAGCCTGCGTATCGTCATCGATAAAACCATAAGCGAGAATGTTTAAGTGGTCTTGAAAGTAGGAATAAAAGCCAAAGTCGACACATAAAAAGACAAAAATCCCGCCCCCTATGATGGTGTAATAGAACTTGGCTTTTGAAAAAAAGCTCTTAAATGTCCTCGTTTTGCCGACAAAAAGCAAAGCTATCAGGGCAAATGAGATGGGGATATTCATATACCCCAAAGTTGCCGCATCAAAACGCACTCCCATAAGGAAGGCTTTCAAGACATCCGTAGTCTCAAAAGTCATCCCTTGCCCGTAATAAAAGAAAAAAACAGCTCTAAAAATGGACATCCCGCACAAGAAAACAAAGTTTAGGGCGACAATTTTTAACAAAACCTTCCCAAAAAATTTCATATCTCTTTTCCCCCATTGGTAAACAAGACATCCTCTTTCGTCTCGCCTAAAATTTGAGCGTCCCTGATGGTCAGCTCGTCAAAAGTTCGCTTATAGACGACAAAATAATACCTCTCATCTTGATAAAACATTTTCTCAAACTCCTCTGGTTCGATATGTTTAACATTTGGCTTGTCCCGATAAAACATCAGCAGGGCATTGTAATACTTGGCTCTGTCTAAAGTGTAAATGACATTTCCCTCATCTCCAATGGCATTCATTTGAGGGAGAATGTGAATGGTATTGACATAGTGCTGATTGTCTAAAGTTTTTGGGAAAAGTTTGACCAAAAAGCACAGGCTTGAAAGCAAAAATAAAATTATCAGCAGGTAGGCAATAATGCGGTCTTTGTTTTTATCCTTAAAAACCTCAAACAGCCCGAGTGTGCTTAGAAAGGCAAATGGGATATAGATGGGCAGGAGAAAATAATATTTATGCCCGCTCATCAGTAAAAACATAATGAAGGGGACATAAGCCCAAAAGAGGAAAAACTTGGTAAGCGAGTTCTTAAAGAGCAAGCCCTCCCTTTTTATGCTCTTGACCGCCGCGGCAGTTCCGATTATCAAAAATATCAGCCAAGGCTCGTAATTTGCCAGCAAAATACTGAAGTATGTTCCCCTTCCGCTATCGTCAAAAGGGCTGACATCAAGCTGAATGCCTGTCAAAACTTTGTAGGGGGTAGAAAGAAACTCGATTAAAAACTTATCGCCCCACTTATTGTAGGCAGCCAAATACCAAGGGGCGGTCAGCAGAGCCGCCAAAATTAAAGATAGCCACAGATGTTTGTTAAAGATGATTTTTTTCCTTTGAGGGACGCTCAAAGCATAAATGAAGGCTGTAGGTAGGATAAAAAAGCCGACAGCTTGACGAACACAGACCGCAGCTGCCACAGAAAGACCAAACAGATAATAAAACAGCGGATTGCCCTCATTTTTATCATCACCAATTGCACTGTAGAAGGAAAACCTCGCAAAGGCAAAAAGCACAGCAAAACTTCCATCAGGGTGAACTGACCTCCTATGGTGCAGAAACTGCTGGGTTAAAAGCATGATGCTTGAGCTTATGAAGGCAAACTTATAATTGCATCTCTTTTCCACAAACAAAAACGAGCAGATTATGCACAAAAACCCAAAAATGGCTGACGGGAGCCTCATAGAAAAATCGCTAAAACCTAAAGCCCAGCCCGAAAAAACATATATCCAATAAAAAAGGTGGCCTTTACCGCTGGTAAAGTCCACCTCTGCGTCGGCATTTACATAAGTTATGAAATCATTGTTTAAGAGCATATTCTTGGCAAGGTT
>JAITBH010000105.1 GCA_031283745.1 Candidatus Ectomicrobium neotermitis
AATAATATCGGTTCAAAGCGACGGGGTTTGTTCAAATTCCGTCGCTTTGCCTATTATTAAACAATCATATGGATATTAACGATTTTTTTTCATTCAAACGTTTGCTTGAAAATTTGCCCGGTGTTCTAGCGGGCTTGCCCATAACCCTTTCAATTGTAGTCTCAGCTTTTATCATCGGTGGTCTTTTAGGTTTTCTTATTGCTTTCATCAGGATAAGGCACATCAAAGTTCTTGAACAAATTGTCCTCGTCTACATTTCTTTTATGCGATGCACCCCGCTAATTGTTCAACTCTTTGTCGTCTATTTCGGGTTGCCGGTTTTGGTTGGGTTTTTCGGCATAGACATAAACAAATGGAACAAATTGATCTTCGTTCTCATTGCTTACACCTTAAATGAAGGTGCATTTCTCTCAGAGCTTATTCGTTCATCTCTCTTAGCTGTTCCAGCGGGTCAAACCGAAGCAGCTCACTCCATCGGCTTAAACGTTGTTCAGACTTATCTGCGGATAATCATCCCGCAAGCAGGCCGCATTGCAATACCGGGACTCGGCATTCAAATAATCAATCTTTTCCAAGGAACATCGCTGGCTTATCTCATGGGAGTTTTAGACATGATGGGCAGAGCGCAAGCTATTGGTCTTGACACATATCACTCGCTTGAGGCGTATGTTGATGTGGCTTTGATTTTTATTGTCATCAGCATTTTGTGCGAAAGATTTTTTGCTTATCTAAACAAGAGATATTCCTACTCTCTGCTTAAAGGGGGTTACTGATGGATATACAGGTAGATTTTTTTTACAGATGTTTTGTGCAGGGCGTGAAATATATTCCCATAACCCTCATCTTGGTTTTTGTCCCGATGTCTATTGCCTTAGTCGCCGGATATTTCATTGCAATAGCAAGAGTTTTTAAGACTCCGTTTTTGGGAAAACTGCTGACTATTTATGTGACATTTTTTAGAGGGATCCCTAATATTTTGATCCTCACAATAGTCAACCTTCTTTTCCTTTTTAAGTTTGACGACTTTGCTGAATTTTTTGGTTTGTCGGCAAGAATTAGAGATGTCAATACGCTCTATATTGCCCTTGTGGGTTTGACTCTTTATCTTTTGCCCCGCATAACCGAGACGATAAGAAGTGCTTTGATTTCTGTCGACTGGAATCAATATGAAGCAGGTTTTTCTATCGGTATGACCAAGAGTCAGATAATGCGTTCTGTGATCATACCGCAAATGATCCCTGTGATGATCCCCGTTTTTACAAACAACTTTATCGGGCTTATGAAAAACTCCGCAGTGGTTTTTGTCGTCGGTGTTGTAGATGTCTTAAACGCCTCTGTCATTGAGGGATCGGATTATTATGCTTATGTTGAGGCTTATGTGGCGGCGGCGATAATTTATTGGATTATTGGTCTATGTTTTGAGCGAGTTTTCATTTATCTTGAAAATTATACAGGCAGATACAGAAAGGCTTTGGTGAAATAAAATGGGCGAAAACGATTTATTGAGGCACCCTTGTTTTAACTCGCAATCCTCTCATAATGTCGGTCGTATTCATTTGCCCGTAAGCCCCACTTGCAATATCTCTTGCCGCTTTTGCCGTCGAGAATTTGACAAAGTTCAAAACAGGCCCGGCGTGAGCTTTGGCATCCTTAAAAAAGAAAATGTTGCCGACACTTTGCAAAAAGCGATTGCTTTATGCCCACAAATAAATGTCATCGGTATAGCCGGGCCGGGCGAATCTTTAGACGGCAACAATGCCCTCGATGCCTTAGAAATTGCCCATCGCAAATACCCATTTCTCATCAAATGCCTCAGCACAAACGGTTTGCTCTTGCCCTCTAAAGTTGACGATTTGGTTAGCAGGGGAGTGCTTACTTTAACCGTAACAGTCAATGCCGTTTCCCCAGAAATTCTTGCAGATATTGTCGCTCAAATTTCTTATGAGGGGAAAATCATCAAGGGCATTGAGGCTGCAGAAATCTTGATAAGCAATCAGCTTGAGGGAATTCGGAAAGCTGCATCGGCGGGCTTAAAAGTTAAGGTCAACACGGTTTTGATACCGCAGATAAATTTTTCACACATTGCAGACATTGCCCAAGCAGTCCAAAAAGCTGGGGCATCTATCTACAATATCATTCCGCTAATTCCTCAAGGGGACTTTTTTAATTATGCACCGCCAGATTGCTCGATGATCTCAGTTGCTCGTCAGAAAGCCCAAAAATACATTGAGATTTTTTATCACTGCCGGCATTGCAGAGCAGATGCTTGCGGCATTCCATCAAAAAACGATTTTGCTAAACAGCTATATAATGGTATAGAAATGTTGCCCGAGACCTTCTCGCACGGCTGACGGAACACTACCTATATACAGAGTATGCGGAGCAAAAAAAAGGGTGGATAAAATGAAAATAGCTTACTCAAGTACTGATGGAAAGTTTGTGGATATTCATTTTGGAAAGTGTTCAAGCTGGACCATTGCCGACTTTTCAAACGGCAAAATTAAGGTTTTGGAAACTCGCAAAACTCCGCGTTTATGCCAAGCAGGAGGGCATACTCAGGAGCTTGCTTGCGATATGTTTGACCTGCTTAGCGATTGCAAAATTATCGTTACGGTGCGTATGGGAATTTGGATCAAACATTTTGCCCAGCAAAGGGGCATAAAAGTCATTGAATATATCGGTGAAATTGAAAAATCTCTGGAAAATGCAGAGAGTTAAGGAGAGAGAGAGAAAATGGCAAAAAAAATCAAAAAAATAGCCATCTATGGAAAGGGGGGAATTGGTAAGTCGACCACCACATCTAATATCAGTGCAGCTTTGTCTGTGCTGGGCTATAAAGTTATGCAGTTTGGCTGCGATCCAAAAAGCGACTCCACAAACACTTTACGCGAGGGCAACTATATATCGACCGTTCTCGATTCTTTGCGTGAAGATCCAAATCTCAAAGCAGACAAAGTTGTTCAAAAGGGGTTTAATGGAATTTTTTGCTTTGAGGCGGGCGGCCCGGCACAGGGTGTCGGATGTGCAGGCAGAGGAATAACTACAGCCGTTTCCCTTTTTGAGCAGCAAAACATTTTCCAAGATTTGGATTTAGATTTCATCATCTTTGATGTCTTAGGCGATGTTGTATGCGGCGGTTTTGCTGTTCCTATTAGAGAGGGAATTGCTGACCATGTTTTTACAGTTTCATCGTCGGATTTTATGTCGATTTATGCAGCCAATAATCTCTTTTCGGGCATAAAAAAGTATTCAAACAGTGGAGGGGCATTGCTCGGCGGAGTGATAGCCAATTCCGTAAATCAGCCTTACTCAAAAGAGATAATCAACGATTTTGTAAACAAAACCGACACATCGGTTATAGATTATATTCCTCGTTCCACAACTGTTACCCAGAGCGAGCTGCAAGGCAAGACCACGATCGAGGCTTTTCCAAACTCAAACCAAGCCAAGATCTATATGTCGCTTGCACAAAAAATTGCTGCCCACGAAATTTCTAAAACCCCATCGCCCCTTGCCGTATCATCTCTACGCGACTGGGCTGCCGGCTGGGCAAAACGTTTGCTGGCAATGGAAACAGGAGAAATTCAGGATGTAAAAGAAGGCGTGTAGTTTTATGGAGCTGTATCAGATAGAGCAAAACAGGAGGTTGTCTTGATAGCGTTAAAAAATGTCAACAGAGGTTTTAAGGCAGGTTCTTTACTGAGGGATAGTTATGGAGATATTTCCGACCTTCTCAGAAAGCCAAAATCTATGTTTTCTCATGGCGGGGTTTGCATAATGACATGTCCCTTAGGGGACGATAAAGAATATATGCAAGCACATCAATTAGTAAAGACGGAGCCGAACATTGCAGAAAATACGGCTCAAAAAACAATGCAGGTAATTTTAGAATTTCAAAAAGGAGACACATTATGAGCAATAACAATTACAAATTTGAGACTTTACAGGTTCATGTAGGACAGGAAAAGCCCGACAGTGCTACAGATTCAAGAGCGGTGCCGATTTATCAGACGAGTTCTTATGTTTTTAAGGATACAGCACAGGCGGCGGGAAGGTTTGCACTTAGCGAAGGCGGAAATATCTATACTCGAATTATGAATCCCACTTGGGATGTCTTTGAACAACGTATATCCGCTTTAGAAAAAGGCATTGGAGCGCTTGCGACGGCTTCGGGCGCGGCGGCAACCGCTTATGCAATTCAAAACATAGCACGTTCGGGGGATCATATAGTCTCAGATAAATTTATTTATGGAGGGACTTACAATTATTTTTCAAACACCCTCGAAGATTCGGGCATAAAAACAACTTTTGTCGATGGTTCTAATCCTCAAAATTTTCAAAATGCCATCAAGGCCAATACAAGAGCGATTTTTATTGAAACTTTAGGAAATCCCAACTCTACCATTATAGACATAGAAGCTGTTGCCGATATAGCTCACAAAAACGGCATTCCTCTTTTGGTAGACAACACTTTCGCCACTCCGTTTTTATTAAAACCTATTGATTTTGGGGCTGATATTGTTATTCACAGTGCTACAAAATTTATCGGCGGACATGGTTCGACAATAGGCGGAGTGATAGTTGACGGCGGGAAATTCAATTGGGCGCAAAATGACAAGTTTCCTGGACTTTCAAAACCCAATCCCAGTTATCACGGAGTTGTTTTTACAGATGCGGTAGGGGCGGCGGCTTATATAATAAAAGCCCGAACCACTCTTTTAAGGGACACCGGCGCGGCTATCAGCCCTTTCAACGCATGGCTGCTTTTGCAGGGACTTGAAACCTTGTCTTTAAGAGTTGAGAGGCATGTTTCAAATGCTCTAAAAGTCGTCGACTTTTTATCACAACATCCTCAAGTTGAAACTGTAAACCACCCTTCCTTAAAAAACCGTATAGATCATCATCTTTATAAACGTTATTTCGGAAAATACGGCGGTAGCTCAATTTTTACTTTTGAGATTAAAGGTGGTCCTCAAAAAGCTAAAAGTTTCATAGATAATTTGAAATTGTTCTCGCAGTTAGCCAATGTCGCCGATGTAAAATCTTTAGTCATTCATCCTGCTTCGACTACTCATTCGCAGTTAAGCGGGGAGCAGCTTCTTGATTCGGGGATTAAACCTTCGACGGTTCGTTTATCTATAGGCATTGAGCATATTGACGACATAATTGCAGATTTATCTTTTGCTTTTGACGCTGTGAAATAAAACATAAACCGTTTTTAATAGGAGGATGTTTTGATAGAGCTAAGAAATGTCAACAAAGTTTTTAAGACAAAAGCTTCAGAAGTCCGAGCCTTAAAAAATGTATCAGTCAAAATAGAAGAAGGAGAAATTTTTGGTGTTATCGGTTTAAGTGGAGCAGGAAAAAGCACATTGATTAGGTGCATAAATTTGTTAGAGCGTCCCGACTCGGGTGAAGTGATAGTCGACGGAGACGATTTGATGAAATTTAACCCCAACCAAATAAGAGAGAAGAGACAAGAGATAGGTATGATTTTCCAACTATTCAATCTTTTTCGTTCCAGAACCATTGCCGAAAATATAGCCTTCCCACTCCTAAACAAAAAACATTCCCAAAAAGAAATTGATGATCGAGTAAACGAACTGTTAGAGCTTGTCGGTCTTGAAAGCAAAATTAACGGCTACCCGTCTCAGCTTTCAGGGGGTCAAAAGCAGAGGGTTGGTATTGCCAGAGCTTTGGCTACCCACCCCAAAATTCTTCTCTGCGATGAGGCGACTTCAGCCCTTGACCCAAAAACAACCCAGTCGATACTCGCTTTGCTTAAAGATCTCAATAAGAAATTAAATCTCACTATTGTCATAGTTACCCACGAAATGGGCGTGATAAAGTCCATATGCAATGAGGTCGCCGTGATGGAGGGTGGTGAAGTGATTGAAAGCGGAGAGGTGTTCCATATTTTTGCCAATCCTCAACACAAGCTCACTAAAGATTTCATCACCACCACTTCCTCACTCAAAAAGACGTATGACTTGCTTGAAGAAAATTCCATCGTTATGCAGCTAAAGCCGGGCGAAGTGTTAGCACACTTTGAATACATAGGACCAAGTTCGATAGAGGCTTTGGTTTCAACTTTGTCGATAAAATTCAACATTCACCTAAACATTATTTTTGCAGACCTCGACATAATTCTTGATCTGCCTATGGGCGGGTTGATACTTATTATTAGCGGTCCGGCTGAGGCACAAGCAGCAGCGTTTGAATATATCAGCAAGAAAGGCGTTAAAGTGGAGGTAATTAAAAAGTATGGAGATAATTAATTTTCTTTTCCCCAATATGAGCGGTAAAGGGTCAGAACTTTTGCTGAGCTTTTTGCAGACAATTTGGATGATGTTTGTAAGCGGAACAATCGCTTTCCTCATCGGCATAACATTCGGCGTAGTTTTAATTGTTACCGCAAAGGGTGGGATTTTAGAAAACATTGCAGTGTGGTCAGTCGTCGATAAAACGATAAACTTTTTTAGGTCAATTCCGTTCATTATTTTGATAGTGCTTTTAATTCCGTTGACTCGTTTTGTCGTCGGCACAGCTATCGGCACAACAGGTGCAATGCTGCCTTTGGTTTTTGGCACAGCTCCATTTTTTACAAGGCAAATGCAGGCTGCTCTTTCTGAAATTGACAAAGGAATGATAGAGGCGGCATCGGCTATGGGGCTTAGGGCAAGGGCAATAATTTTCCGCGTTTACTTAAAAGAAAGCATCTCGCCCATAATTCGCGGGGCGACGATAACTTTCATAAATCTCGTCGGGCTTACCGCGATGGCAGGGGCAGTTGGTGCAGGCGGACTTGGGGATTTTGCAATTCGTTATGGCTATCAACGTTATCAAACCGATGTGACAGTCGTTACAGTTTTGATCTTGATAGCTATGGTTACAATCATTCAGACTTTAGGTGATTACATAATTAAAAAAACGACTCATTGATGTCGTTAAATTAAAAAAGGAGGAGTAAATGAAGATCAGTAAAAAGCTGTCCGTGTTGGTTTTGTCTTTATTTTTGGCTGGGGTGGTTTGGACTGGCTGCGCAAAAAAGAATTCAGACGAAATCGTCGTTAAAATAGGTATCACTCAGGACTTTCACCCTCAGTGGGATGAGGTATCTAAGATCCTCAAAAAAGAGGGAATAAAACTTGAGCTCGTAAAATTCAGTGACTATTCCCAGCCAAACTTGGCTTTGGCAAGCGGTGAAATTGACCTAAACGCTTTTCAGCACTATGCGTTTTTAGAGGGCGAAATTAAGGCTAAGGGTTACAAGCTCACTCCTATCGGAGATACGATAATTACTCCATTGGGTTTGTATTCTCAAAAAATTAAGTCAGTCTCAGAGTTAAAAAATGGAGACTCGATTGCCATACCCTCTGACAGTGTCAACGGCGGAAGAGCTTTGTTAGTTTTGCAGACTGCGGGCTTGATAAAAGTTGACACCAAGGGTGGATACTTGCCGAACGTCAAGGACATAACTTCAAATCCGCTTCATCTAAAAATCATTGAAGTGGAAGCTGCCCAACTCCCAAGACTTTTGCCTGATGTTACGGCAGCTTTTATCAATGGCGGACATGCAGTCGATGCGGGGCTTAACCCTCAAAAAGACAGCATACTTCTTGAAAAGCAGGAAGCCGGGAAACAAAATCCATATATCAATGTTATTGTTGCCCGCACCGCTGACAAAGATAATCCCGTCTATAAGAAAGTGGTAGATGCTTTCCATACAGATGAGGTTAGGGAAGTAATTTTGAAGGAATTCAAAGGTGCTTATTCGCCGGCTTGGTAGACCCGAACGGCGAACGGCACCGATTGGGGGCGACCAATGTAGGGGAGGGTTTCAAACCCTCCCGTGTGGTCTTTTTCGGGATAACGAAATGGCGGACAGGCGATACGAAACGGGACGGGCGGTTGCGGTGCGGAATTTGAAAAATGCGGGCGGTTGTTTTTTTGTCGTGGGTGTTTGCCGTGCGTCGTCAACGATAACGGCAACCACATAATTAACCCGCCAAAAGGAATCGGCGGGCACCGTGTGGTCATTTACGGGATAACGAAATGAAATGGCGGGCAGGCGATACGAAACTGGACGGGCGGTTGCGGGGCGGAATTTGAAAAATGCGGGCGGTTGGGGATTTTTGTCGTTGGTCGTTAACGACAACGGCATTCTTAACCCGCCAAAAGGAATCGGCGGGCGGGAGGGTTTGAAACCCTCCCCTACATTG
>JAITBH010000114.1 GCA_031283745.1 Candidatus Ectomicrobium neotermitis
AAGAAATCTTTCCAGCTAACTCCCTTCCTTTTTATCTTGCCGATCAAAGAATCAAGCTCGCTCAAATTTTCAACAACTGATCTCAACTTTTTTTCATTCAATATCACGCTGTCCTTACCATTGTTAAGCAAAACCATTTCCATACCGTTTAGGGCTTGAGAAAATAAAAATTTATCAAGCTCCGCTTCTGAGTCTAAATACATTTCCTTTTTGTTCTTTTTGACTTTATAGAGCGGGGGCTGGGCTATATAAACATACCCTTTATCTAAAAGCTGTGGCATCTGCCGATAAAAGAAAGTCAAAAGCAGTGTTCTGATGTGGGCCCCGTCAACATCGGCATCGGTCATGATGATGATTTTGTGATAGCGGACTTTGTCGATATTAAATTCCTCCTCGTCCCTGCCTATACCAGCGCCGATAGCGGTTATGAGCGTTTTTATCTCCTCATTTGCCAGCATTTTCGTAAGACGGGCTCTTTCGACATTCAATATTTTCCCTCTCAATGGCAAAATGGCTTGGAAAGTTCTGTCTCTACCCTGCTTTGCCGAACCGCCCGCCGAATCTCCCTCAACAATAAAAAGCTCAGTTTTTTGAGGATCCCTTTGAGAGCAATCTGCTAACTTCCCCGGCAAAGATCCGCTGTCTAAAGCCCCTTTCCTGCGGGTAAGCTCACGCGCTTTCCTTGCAGCCTCGCGGGCTTCTGCCGCATTTATGGCTTTTTCCAAAATTTGTTTGGCTATGCCGGGATTTTCCTCTAAAAAGGTAGTCAAAGCATCTCCGACAACTGATGAGGTTATTCCCTCAACTTCGCTATTTCCAAGCTTCGTTTTGGTTTGCCCTTCAAACTGAGGATTTGGAACTTTTATGGAGATGACTGCCGTAAGCCCTTCCCTGACATCCTCGCCTGAAAGCTTTAAATCTTTGGACTTTGAAATATCGTTTTTCTTGACATAATCGTTTATTGCACGGGTGAGGGCTGAACGAAACCCCGACAGGTGCGTTCCGCCTTCTACAGTGTTTATATTGTTTACAAAAGTAAAAATCTGCTCGTTATAGGAATCGTTATACTGCAGGGCTGCCTCAATATCGACCTCCTCTTTTTCTTTGTGGAAATATATCGGCTCTTTGTTGATGACATTTTTGTTGGTGTTTAGATATTGGACAAAGGTTTTTATGCCCCCGTCATATTCAAAAATATGCTCTTTGTCTGATCTTTCGTCTATAATTCTTATACGAGTGCCGGCATTTAAGAATGCCAGCTCTCTCAAACGGTTAGACAAAGTGTCGAAAGAATAAACAGTGACGGTAAAAATCTCTGGATCGGGCCAAAAAGTGATCTTTGTTCCTCTATCCTCAGTTTTGCCGACAACTTTTAGGGGACCTGTTGAAAAACCCTTCGAATAAGTCTGCTTATAAATTTTGCCGTCGCGATAAACTTCCACTTCTAATGGGTCGCTTAGGGCATTAACGCAAGAAACTCCGACACCATGAAGGCCGCCGGAGACTTTATAAGAACTCTTGTCAAACTTCCCGCCTGCATGGAGTTTTGTAAGCACTACCTCTAAAGCAGACATTTTGGGAAATTTTGGATGAGGGTCGACTGGTATGCCGCGCCCGTCGTCAAGAACGGTAACGGCATTGTCATTTGAGATTGTTACCTCTATATTTTTGCAATGGCCCGCTAAAACCTCATCAATAGAATTATCTACCACTTCATAAACTAAATGGTGCAAACCCATCACACCTGTTGAACCTATATACATTGCTGGCCGTTTTCTTACCGCTTCAAGCCCTTCTAAAATTTGAATTTTCGACGCATCATATTTGTCTTTCTTTTGCTCATCGCTCATTACTTTCCTCCAAATTTACTCGCCTATTATTATTTTTATGTTCTTTATCTTTCTTTCCCCTAAGTATTGATTCATCTTGTCAATAATATCCCTCTTGCGTAAATTTATATCGCTCGATGAAACGCTAGATGGGGTTGAGGCATAAATCGTCCCATTTTTATAGCCGCATATATCGACATCATTTATATTAACTAACTTGTCCCATATCTTTAATATGGTGAAGAAGTCGACATTTAAGCCAAGTTGATTTTTGACTGTTTCGATGATCTGTGAACTTTGGGTAAAAGACATTTTAGACCCTCATGGGCATAATCACGCAAATGTAGTTCTTATTGCCGTCATCAGGGGAGATCACTGCGGGGTTTACATTGCCCGACATTTCTACTTTGGCAAACTCAACATCGATGTTTTGCAAAATATCTTTAACATAAGTCGGGTTAAAACTTATTTCTATAGGTTCTTTGTCATATTCAATATCAAGAGAAGTCTCGCCTGAACCTACACCTGCCATTGCAGCAGATATTGTTAAGGAATTTTTGGAAAAAGAAAACTTTACAGCTGACGATCTGTCTGCTGTCATCTTATTTCCTGTTAGCAAAGACATCTGGCGAACAGCAGTCAATGTTTCTTTTGCATTTATCTTTACGATTATCTCCGACTTTGAGGGGATAACTTGCTCGTAGTTAGGGAAAATGCCGTCAACTAAGGTGGAAATAACTGTTATATCGTCAAACTTTACAGCAAATCTATTGTCTGATATGCCGATTTGTATACTTTCTTCTTTAGCCTCAGAAACTAAACGAATAATCTCATTTATAACCTTTGACGGGGCAATAACTGCACTCTTTATGTTTTTATCTATCCCATCACTGAAAATATAAGCCAACCGCCTGCCGTCTGTGGCGGCAATTTTCAAGGTTCCGTCCTTCATAACCAAGTAAATGCCCGTTAAAACAAACCTTTGAGAATCTTTTGAAACAGCAAAAACGGTTTTCTTTAACATAGGAATGAAAACATCTTTTGATATTGAGAAATTATTTTCTTTAGGAAAACCGGGAACGGAAGGATATTCTGAGCTGTTAATTCCCATCAAAGTAAAATTGGAATTACCCGATTTGATTAAAATTTGGTTTGAGTTATCTGTTCTGATCTCAATTTGCTTGTCCTGAGGCAGCTCTTTTAATATGTCGGCAAAACGTTTTGAGGGGATTGTGATAGCCCCTTCTTTGACAATTTCACCTTTTACATAGCTTTGAACCGATATTTCTAAGTCGGTAGCTAAAAGCTTTATCTTTTTGTCTTTAGCCTCAAACAAAAAGTTCGATAAAACAGGCAAAGTGGTTTTGTTTGAAGTTACTGGAATTATTGTCTGCATACCTTTAATCAACTCGTCTTTTTCACATAATACTTTCATTTAATCCTCCTAAATTAGTTATTTTTATACTCCACACAATGGTTGTGCATATAGTTGTAGGCATTTTGAGTGATGCAAGAAAGATTGCCATTAGTTTATTGTCAAAAACCCGCCCTGCATAGGATTGAACTTTCTCTATTGTAGGCGGGTTTTGTTTTTGAGTTGAAACAGTGTTGTGTGTTGTTTCTCTTTTATATTCATTGCAACTGTAGTTTTAAGCTTATTTCCAAACATTTTTGCTCCTATTTGACCTAAAAACAGCCTTTAACGCCGCCACAAGCAGGGGTCTTAAAGGCAAGGGTCATTGTATGATATTGGGCATATATTTCCAAATTGAATAAGAGAGTATTTTCTGGGGATATTTCTTGAGTTTTTGTTAGTTACAGTGTGGAAAATCATTGTCTTTATGCCGTTTTTTAACTTTGCACATAATACCAAAGCCTATATCTGTTACTTCCTCCATACTTTAACAGCAATTGTATTAGTAATCTTATTTATAATGTTAATAACTTTTTTATAATCAAAAAAAATCATATGGATTAAAGGAAATTTGGAAAATATTGAACACTAATATAATGTGAATAAGTCGATGATTTTATTAGAGTTATTCGATATGAATTTTATTGTTACCAAAAGGTTGAAGATATGAAAAAGTTATCCACAGAAAAAAATTGATAAATGGGCATAAAAAAAGGATAGTCTTTGCCTTTTTGCTTATTTTTACATTGGCTTGGACTATCCTATTTTGGGAGATTATTCGTTTGAATCTTTGATTTTTTTGACTATTGTGTTGAGTTTGGCATTGAAGTAGGGGTCAATGGATATTTTTTCCTTGATTTTGTTGCAAGCGTGCATAACAGTTGTGTGATCTCGGTTGCCAAAAGCCGCCCCTATCTCTATGGTAGAAAATTCGTCAGTCATAGTGCGGGAAAGATACATTGCTATTTGTCTTGGAAAGGCTATAGCGTCTGTTCTGCGTTTTGAGTGCATATCTTTTAGATCTATATTATATTCTTCAGATACAATTTTCTTGATCTTGTCCATAGTTATCCTGATGTAATTAATAGGTTTTACTATGTCTTTAAGTATCGTTTGAACAGAATCAACAGTCAGCGGTGTATTGGTTACAGCCGAAAAAGCGGATATTCTGAGCAAAGAGCCTTCGAGTTCCCTTATATTGGATCTCACTTGCGTCGCTATGTATAAAATAACATCGTCAGGGACGAACATTTGCTCATCTTCGGCTTTCTTGCGGAGAATGGCTATCCTTGTCTCAAGGTTTGGAGGCTGAATATCGGCTATGACACCCCACTCAAATCGGGAGATCAACCTTTCTTCTATTTTTTTAAGTTCTTTAGGGGGTCTATCTGAGGTCATCACTATTTGTTTTTTGAAATCAAACAAAGAATTAAAAATGTGAAAAAATTCCTCTTGAGATGCCTCTTTACCTACTAAAAATTGAATATCGTCAATGAGCAGGCAGTCTAAGTCTCTATACTTGGTCTTAAAAGACATTATTTTATTTAACCTTATAGATTCGATGAACTCGGAGGTAAATTTTTCGCTGGTAATATATAAAACCCTCGTATTTGGCAGGTGCATCCTTATATAGTTGCCAATGGCCTGCAATAAATGGGTTTTGCCTAAACCAACCCCTCCATATATGAAAAGGGGGTTAAACTGGGTGCCGGGATTTTTTGCAGCAGCCTCACAGCAACCATGTGCAAAACGGTTTGAAGAACCTACCACAAAGTTGTCGAAAGTGTATTTTACGGCTATTGGCTCTATGGATATGATGTTTTGAGAGGGAGAAGAGTTTGTTACGGTGTGGTTTTCAGCGGGTATTTTTTCACTCCCATCTTCTATTATTATGGGAGACACATCTTGATGAGTTTTAAGGACTAAATTAGTTTTTTGCCCCCTTATCTCGGTTAAGAGATTCTCAATCTTCTCTTTTTGGTTCTCCTCTATCCATTGCGAAAAATAAATATTAGGGATAGAAAGTGTAAAAGAGTCATTTTCTAAGGATAAAGGTCTGACAGGGGCAATCCATAGATTGAAAGTTTCAGCACTAATAGAAAGGTTATTCACAACTTTTTGCCATAATTCTATTAACTGTGTATCCATAATAAAACCTCCAAAAAAATATTCCAATTGTTAAAATTAAGTGAATATGTCTGTTACTTACTTGTTAATTTTGTTGATTGTATATGTTTTGAATAGCATTTGTCAAAGCTAAGTAATCCACAAGAGAAAGAGATGCAGGTCTTAATTGTGGATTAAATTGATGATAATTAAGAAAATTACTCATTTTCATCTTATTAACTCCTGTAAAAGCTGTTAATGAATTGAGAATAGTTTTACGGCGCATAGAAAAACAGAATTTGATTAAAGTGAATAAGTTTTCATCTGGAGGCGGGTTTTTTTTGTTAATAAGTTTAATAACTCCGGAGTTGACCTTAGGTTTTGGGTGAAAACAGTTGGGTGAAACATCAAAAAGCGAAAAGATGTTCGCATAATATGAACAGAAAAGTGATAAATATCCATAGGTTTTTAGATTTAATCCACTGCTTATCCTCAAAGAAACTTCTTTCTGGAGCATAAACACGGAAGTTGTCCACAAGTTGTTCGGTAAGACCTTCTGAATTATCGCTGTTGCAGCATTATAAGGGAGATTTGAGACGATTTTGTAAGGGTTTTTTGGCTGGAAATCAAAATGTATGAAATCAGCATTGATTATATTGACATTGTGGATATTGTGCAGAGGTAGAGAAGCTTTTAAGTTTTGACAGAGATTTTTGTCTATTTCTACGGCAGTGATGTTTTTAACGAGGGGTGCCATTATTTCGGTGAGAATGCCTTTGCCCGGACCTATTTCAAGAACTTCATCGTTTATGTCTAAATCTGCGGCTTGAACTATTTTTTTCGCTATATTTTTATCGAATAAGAAGTTTTGTCCGTGTTTTTGCCTCATTTGCCTATACAGAAGGTGGAAAATATGCCGTCTAAAACATCAAAAGGGGTATCTGTCCCCAAAATTTCATCAAAGCATTTCAGTGCAGTTCTTAAATTTAGGCAAACGATTTCATCATCTCTCTGCTCAAGAACAATCTGTTTTGCTTCCAAAAACTCTTTTTGGGCATCGTTTAACAGCCCCCAATGCCTCGAATTTATCATCAGCAAGTCCTCTTGATTGTCTAAAAGTCCTGCTGTTTTTGCGATATTTTCAATCAAAACATCGACAGAAGCCTTGTCAGAGGTGGAAATGCTTAAAACTTCAGCCCCTTCGGCAAGGTATTGAATGTCTTCTTTGGTGATTTTAGCGGGCAAGTCGCTTTTGTTTAGGATTAGAAAAATTTTGCCCTTGAAGTTTGAATCTTTAAGAGCCCTTTCAATTTGATAATCGTTTTCGCCTAAAGGTATCGATGAATCAAAGAGCCAAATTAAAATGTCTGCACCTTTTGCCGCCTCTTTAGCTTTTTCCTGCCCCAAAATTTCAATGGAGTTCATTTTTTTGTCCCTTATGCCGGCGGTGTCAATTATTGTGAGAGGAACCCCCTTGCAGTCAATGGTTTCCTCTATAGTGTCGGTGGTAGTGCCGGGTATTTCAGTAACTATCGCTCGATTTTTGCCCAGCACAGCATTTAGAAGCGACGATTTTCCAACATTGGGTTTTCCAACAATGACAGCCTTCAGCCCTACCTGCAAAATTCTGCTGACTTTATAGACATCTATGAGCTTTTGAGTTTCTGTTACCAAAATTTCGATACTTTCAGCTTTCTCATCTTGAGTTAGCTCAGGAATATCGTCCTCAGGGTGGTCAAGGGCTGCCTCAAGATAGGTTAAAAGATGTTTTAGTTCGTCTGTGATGTGATTGATTTTGTTGGAAAATCCCCCAGACATATTGTTGAGGGCAGCTTTTGCGGCTGATTGAGTTTTGCCGGCTATCATTGCACAAACCGCTTCGGCTTGTGCTAAGTCCCTTTTTCCATTTGTGTAGGAACGAAAAGTAAACTCTCCCGGCAAAGCCACCCTTGCTCCGTTTTGGATTAACAAGTTCATAACTTCAGTGATTAGCAAGGGGTTGCCGTGTATTGAAAATTCAACAGTGTCCTCTCCCGTGTATGAATGAGGCTCATTAAAGAAAACGCAGACTGCTTCGTCTATTTTGTTTTCCCCATCAGAAATTACCCCTACCTTTACCTGATTTGGTTTTGTCGAATAAGGAAGAAAAATTTTGTCTGCGATCTCAAAAGCATCGGGTCCGCTCATACGCAAAACTGCAATGGCTGCCGTTCCTGCTCCTGAAGAAAGGGCTGCAATTGTGTCGTCATTTAAATAAGTTGATGTCATAGTCCGCTCCTTTTTAATCTAAATTTGAACACCAAAACATTATGTTTTTAACTTTATTAGTGCAGTAGATACAAAACGATTTCTTTGATGTTTGCAATGATGGGAAATTTTATCCAATGGGGGTATCTGCCAAGTATGAGGAGATAAATGATGAGGATAAAGAATAGGAAAGAATTTTTTTTGCATAGCTCATAAACCTTGTCTGCGGCGTATAGAAAAGAGGCTTGTTTTGCGTTGAAAAAATAGAAAATGACAACAAACCAAGAAAGAGTAACAAAAGAGAAATATCTCCCCCAATCAGGCTGCAAAACAAAAATAAGCAAAACCCAAAAAGGCACTGCCAGCAAGGCGAAAATGAACTTTTTAACTTTATCCTTTTCAAACTCGACGACCTTCTTAAAGAAATATCCAATCAGAGCAAAGAAGGGAGAGAGCAAAATTATTGTTAGGAAAGCGTTGGCAAGAATCTTAAAGAAGGACGGAATGACGGAGTAGAACGGGAAAATTGTAGGAAAAGCAGTTGAGGGGTTATCAGTATCCCACGATATAAGAACAATATCAGTGTCTTGACGAGGAACAGTATATGTATCGTTTAAATAAATAAAGGTAGAAGCATCCTTGCCGGGTCCAAGAAAATATAATCCAAAGCCCGTGCTAACCAAAACAGCCGCCAAGAGCAAAACAAGTGTAGAGGCTTTTCGATCTTGATAAAGGTTATATGCCAAGATCAAGAAAATTGTCGGGAAATAGAAAGCCAAACCGTATACATGGAAAGCTATCAAGCAAAAGCAAAGAATGGGAATAAAAACAATGCGGGATATGCGGA
>JAITBH010000136.1 GCA_031283745.1 Candidatus Ectomicrobium neotermitis
CTTAAATGAGTTGATCAAGATAAAGAAAATTGGGGTAACAAAAAAAGCCGAACAGGCAAGCATAAAGAGAAATGACAAAGTTTTTTTCATTTGATTATGTCCTTGATGTAATTTGCGGCGCCTTTAATAATGAAAAAGAGAAAAAAGGCAGACACTATAAAAATCATAATTGTTTGTGCATAAGCCAAACCTATCTGTGTTGCCGCAGATGAGTTAAGGGCTGAGTATATATTGGTACTGATGGTGGAATTTGTAAGTGGAAAAGTGATGTTGCGGAGAGAAAATTTAAGGGAGAAAAGGAAAACCGTAGCTACACAGACCATTATGGGGGTGGAGATGAGCGGGAGTTTGAACTTTAAGAGGAGGCATATTGGCGAGGCACCCTCAAGCTTTGCTGCGTCCATCGTTCTTTTATGCTTTCGCAGATTTATGAGTGCAAAAATATAAACGAGCATAATAATGCCGATGAGCTTCCAATTTATAAAAGCAAAAAACCCTGCTAAGGCACCGTAATTGGCCCAAGCAGGGTTTAGAAATTCTGCAAAGAAAGCTTCTATGCACACTTGAATTATATAAGCAGCCGGAATTACACCGAGCAAGGCGGGAAACAGAAACGAAAACTTAGGGATGGGTGAGAGTTTGGTTATTCTTGTAAAGAGGAAGGCAAAGATAAAAGCGAGGAAGTTTACTGAAAGTGTGCAAAAGAGTGAGATTTTGAGGTTAAGCAGGATGGGTTTTAGAAATTGTGGGTCATAAAGAGCTGATACATAGTTGTTTAAGCCAAGAAAAATTATTCCATTGTCTAAAGAAATTGTTTTTGCAAATGAAAACAAGAGACCATAAAGGAAGGGCAAGAATACAGCAGCAAAAACAAAGACAAAAATCAGGAAAACAAACAAAAAATAAAACCTAAACAGGCTTGTGCGCATATCAATCTCTTTCTAAGTCTATGTATTTGGCTTTTTTTATCCCGCCTATCGCTAATATCTTTCCTATAACCTCAGCAGAAACGGTATTGTCGACCTCAATAATAGTAAGTGCTTCGCCCCCAATATCTTTCCTGCCCAAACTCATACCAGCAATATTTACCCCGCTGTCTCCTAAAACTTTTCCAACATTTCCAACGACGCCCGGCTTATCTTCATTGATAATCAAAATTACCGACCCGCACGGCACGACATCTACGCTCAGCCCGTTTATCTTTACGATCCTTGGGTTTGTGTCGCTAAACATCGTTGCACAAACTTTCCACTCGCCCTTGTCCGTGATGACTTTTGCAATGATAAGCCCTGCATAATCTTGAATATCGGCTTCTTTTGATTCCTTAATTTTGATGCCCCTTTCTTTAGCCAGCAGAGGAGCATTTACGAAGTTCACTTTCACATTCAGTATCGGTAGCAACAAACCTTGCAAATACGCTATCGTCAAAGTTCCCGTCTGGACAGACGCTAAAGATCCGCAATACTTTACCTCTACCTCTTTTACTCCGCCCTCTATCATCTGCCCGCAAAACAAACCAACTTTAGAAGCCAGATCTATATAAGGTTTCATCTTTTTATAGGTTTCCCAATCGACAGTAGGCACATTCACCGCATTCCTTATCAAGCCTTTTGTGAAAAAATCGATTATCACCTCGCTCATTTCTTTGGCTATTTTTATCTGAGCCTCTTCTGTTGAGGCAGCCAAGTGAGGTGTTGCGATAACATTGTCGGTTTCAATGATTGTCCAGTCATCGGGAGGTTCTTTTGCAAAAACATCTAAGGCGGCGGCTTTAACTTTTCCATCCTTAACGGCTTTGGCTAAATCTTTCTCGTTTACTATCGGGCCTCTGGCGCAATTTATAATTCTTACTCCGTCTTTCATTTTGCTTATGGCTTTCTCATCTATCATTCCTCTCGTCTCATCGTTTAGGGGAGAGTGAATAGAAATATAGTCTGCGTTTATCAAAACATCATCAAGGGGTATCAGGGATATTTCATAACTCTTAGCAAGGCTGTCGTTAGCAAAAGGGTCATAAGCGATGACTTTCATTCCAAATGCCTGCATTCTTTTAGCCACTTCCATTCCAATTCTGCCCAACCCAATCAAACCGAGATATTTGCCAAAAAGCTCTGTTCCCGTGAAATTTTTCCTGTCCCATTTTTTAGATTTTAAGGATTCGTAAGCTTGGGGGATATTGCGAGCCATCGACAACATTAAGCCTATCGTATGTTCTGCTGCTGATATGGTGTTTCCACCGGGAACATTGGCAACGACAATTCCTTTTTGCGTGGCTGCGTTTTTGTCGACATTATCTACCCCGGTACCTGCCCTGCCGATGAACTTCAGCTTGTCTGCTGCCTTGATAATATTTGCCGTAACCTTAACCTCAGAGCGAATCAAAAGCCCGTCATATTCTTTTATGAGCTTTTCAAACTCCTCAGGAGAGGGTTTGGGGTGTATTTCCACCTTGAAATCCTTATTTTTAAGCAATCCCTCAAGCCCTTCTACACTGTCATAAGTCATCAAAATCTTAAACATTTCATTTATCCTTTTAATAGAACATTCTGAGCAGCCGCAACGGACTTGCCCAATTCAACCTTGACTCCCAGTTCAACCAAAACCATTTCAAGACAAGAAAAGCCTACCAACAAATCAGCTTTCCCTATATAACCCATATGTGCAAACCTTATTATTTTCCCTTTCAAATCTCCCTGCCCACCTGCTATAGACACTCCATATTTTTCTCTTAAATTTTTGACTATTTTCCCGCCAATAGCCTCTGGGACTTTTGCACTGGTAACAACTTCGCAAGGGACCTCGCCAAATAATTCTAAGCCCAAAGCTTCCATTCCAGCTCTTGCCGCTTTAGCCAAAAGCTTATACTCGTTCCACAAGTTCTCAAGCCCCTTTTGTCTTATCATCTTGATGGACTCCTGCAAAGCAACTATCAATGTTACAGGGGGAGTAAAAGGTGTTTCATTTGTCAAAAAGGACTTTTTGTATTTGTTGAGGTCAAAATAGAACTTAGGGAGCTGGGATTTTTCGACAAGTTTCCACGCTTTCTGGCTTAGAGTTATAAAAGATAGGCCCGGTGCTAACATCAAACCTTTTTGCGAGCCTGAAACCACAACATCAACCTTCCAATCGTCAGTTCTAAACTCCTGCCCGCCAAGCCCTGAGACCGTATCAACAACTAAAACCGCATTTGTCTTGTCGACTATCTTTCCAATCTCTTTTATATCGTTGACTACGCCAGTGGAGGTTTCGGTAAAAGTGGTAAAAACCGCTTTTACATTTGGATTAGCTTTGAGGGCTTTCTCTATCTCGGAGGGGACAACAACTTTTCCCCACTCAACAGAGGCAGATATGACTTTTACGCCATAACTTTTAGCGATTTTTTCCCATCTGTCTCCAAAATTCCCGCAGCTTGCGACGATAATTCCATCGCCTGCACTGAGCAAATTTACGACTGCTGCCTCCATCGCACCGCTGCCCGAGCTGGCTATTGTATAAACCTCATTTTTTGTGTCGAAAACATATCTCAAGCCTTCTGCTACATCTTTATAAATCTCGGCAAACTCATTGGTTCTGTGATGCAAAATCGGAAGTGCTTCTTTGAGTGCTACCTGCGGGGGAATTGGTGTGGGTCCGGGCGTCAATAGATAATACTTTTTCATCTTTATCTCCTTATTTTCTTGCTCTTATTTGTTTTGAGTGCTGCATTGTTTTTATCAACAGCTATCTCAATAATCTCATCCATATGTGATACGGGGATCATTTTTATTTTCTCTTGAATGTTATTTGGAATATCAGCCAAATCTTTTTCATTGCTTTTCGGGAACAAAATCATATTTATTCCCTCTCTATAGGCAGCCAAAACCTTCTCTTTTAGCCCCCCGATACCCAAAACCCTGCCCCTTAATGTCACCTCGCCTGTCATTGCCAAACCCTTTTTGACTGGTTTGTCCATACATAAAGAGGCAAGTGCCGTAGCTAAAGCCGTCCCGGCGCTGGGCCCATCTTTTGGAACTGCACCCTCAGGAACATGCACATGAAAGTCGGTATCCTTAAATAGCGTCTCATCTATCCCCAACGTTTTTGCTGATGAACGGACATAAGTCAAAGCTGCTTGTGCAGATTCTTTCATGACATCTCCAAGTTTTCCTGTTAGCAAAAGAGCTCCCTTGCCTTTCATTTTGTTTATTTCAATCGTCAAGGTTTCCCCGCCGACCTCTGTCCAAGCTAAGCCTGTCACTACGCCGATACCGTTTTCAGCGATTTTTTCACGTTCAAAATAAGGAATGCCGAGATATTTGTCTAAATTTTGAGCAGTGATCGTTACATGGTTTGTATCCTTATTCATTCCCAGCTCTTTTGCCGACTTCCTACAAAGGTTAGCAATCTCTCTTGTGAGGTTTCTCACCCCCGCTTCATGAGTGTAATTTTTGATCACATTACGCAAAGCGTTTGGCTCGATAGTTAAATCCTCATCAGTAAGCCCATGCTCTTTCATCTGCTGTGGAACTATGAAAATCGAAGCGATTTTTTGCTTTTCTTCGTCTGTATAACCTGAAAACCGTATAAGCTCAAGCCTGTCAAGCAATGTGGTTGGGATATTGTGGAGGGTGTTTGCGGTAGTAATAAACATCACTTTGGAGAGGTCAAAATCAACATCGAGGTAATGGTCGCCGAAAGCATAGTTTTGTTCTGGATCCAAAACTTCTAAAAGTGCTGATGCTGGGTCTCCACGCCAATCAGCCCCGATTTTGTCTATCTCGTCAAGAATGAAAACGGGGTTATTTGAGCCGGCTTTTTTCATGGACTGAATAATTTTGCCCGGCATAGAACCTATATATGTGCGTCTATGCCCTCTTATTTCTGCCTCATCTCTCAGCCCGCCCATAGAAATTCTTACAAAGTTCCTGCCAAGACTGCTGGCTATCGATTTGGCGATGGAGGTTTTCCCTACGCCGGGAGGGCCTATAAAGCACAAAATCGGACCTTTTATCTTTTTTACTCTCGACAAAACGGCAAGATATTCAAGGATTCTGTCCTTTACTTTGGTCAGCCCATAATGATCTTTATCAAGTATTTCTTTAGCTCTGATTAACTCAAGATTGTCTTTGGTGGATTTTTCCCAAGGTAGGTCTATTATCCATTCGAGATAGGTTCTGATGACTGATGCCTCTGGAGACATCGGCATCATTCTTTCAAGGCGGGATAGCTCTTTTTCGGCAGATTCTCTTGCTTCTTTGGGCAGCGGGATACTTTTTAGTTTTGCCCGCAGGTCATCTATATCCTTCTGGGTATCATCTTTTTGCTTCAACTCTTTTTGAATAGCCTTCATCTGCTCGTTGAGGTAATACTCTTTTTGAGACTTGTCTATCTGATTTCTTATCCTGCTTTGAATACGTTTTTCGATGTTTAGGATTTCTATTTCGGAGGTCAAAACAGTGATTAGACGTTCAATACGTTCCACCGGGTTGACTGTCTCTAAAATGAACTGCTTGTCCTCTTGCTTTAGGTTCACATAAGAAGCCATCGTGTCGGCAAAACGGGTTAAGTCCTCGGTATTTTCTCCTGTCATGGAAATCTCTGCGGGAACTCTGGGGTTTAGCTTTATGTATTGATCAAAAAGGGCTGAAGCATTTCTAACGACTGCCTCAACCTCAGGAGTTCTCTCAACTTTCTCATTTATCACAGCTGCCCCTACCTCAATATAACCTTTGTCGCTCAACTTAAAATCCGTCCATCTCGCCCTGCAAACACCTTCGACTAAAATTTTCACCTTCCCGTCTGTGGTTTTTAACATCTGCAAAATATCGCAAACCGTTCCCATATTGAAAATATCCTCTGACGAAGGGTCCTCTACCCGTGCTTTCTTTTGAGTGACCACAAGAATGAGCCTATTGGTTGCCATTGCCGCCTCAACCGCTTTTATAGACTTGTCCCGCCCAACAGCCAAAGGGGTAACAATAGAAGGAAATACAATCATATCCCTGATAGGTAAAAGCGGAAGGATATTTGGAATTTTTATGTCTTTCTTTTCAGGATTTATGCTGAATATATTCACAAAACTGTCTCCTTTAGATTTTTTCTTAATATGAGGCTCGGTGCACTTTCGCCAAGCACTGCTGCTTTAGTGACCACGCACTTTTCAATTTTCTTGTTTCCCGGTATCTCAAACATTGTATTTGTCAAAATCTTTTCAATCATAGATTTCAAGCCTCTTGCCCCAGATTTTCTCTCTAAAGCTTTTGCGGCTATCAACTCAAGCGATGATCTTTCAAATTCAAGCTCAATGTTTTCAAAACTAAACATTTTCTGATACTGCCTGACCAAAGAATTTTTTGGCTC
>JAITBH010000007.1 GCA_031283745.1 Candidatus Ectomicrobium neotermitis
AATTGGTAGAGCAAACGACTCTTAATCGTTAGGTTATAGGTTCGATTCCTATGCAGCGCAAACCCAAAAATAGGGGAAACCCTATTATTTTTTTTATGCGGGCGTGGCGAAATGGCAGACGCGTATGGCTTAGGACCATATACCGCAAGGTGTGGGGGTTCAAGTCCCTCCGCCCGCATAGCATTAAGAGAAGTTAGAGAGCCGTTTTATACTCAAAGTAAAAAAGGATGATTAAAAAATGACCCAGACAAAAAAAGAGTTTCAATTTGCCTCATCTGTAAAAGATAGAAAGCCGCTGTCAATCACGATAGAAATTGGTGTCGCCTCAAGTTTTCTTGATGATGAAATAGCGACGGAGCTTGAGCAAATACAAAAAGAGGCAAGACTTGATGGGTTTAGGGCAGGAAAAGCACCTATTGATCTCATAAAAGACAAATTTTTGGAGCAAGCAAAGAACAGAGCAGTTGAAAATGTCATCAGAAGAACAGTTTTTGATGCACTAAGAAAAGAAAATTTCGCCCCAGTAGACGCTCCGATTATCGATGAGTTCGATTATGAGATAGGCAAAGATATGAAGTATTCATTTAGTGCAGAGTGCCACCCCGTTGTTGAGGTCAAGGGATACAAGAATATCCCAATCCAAAAAGAAATTTTTAAGGTTACGGACGCAAGTTTGGCAGAAAGTCTTGAAGCTTTAGGCAAGTCAAATGCAAAGATAGTTCCCGTAGATGTAAACACCGTAGCAGATGAAGAGAGCTTGGTTTTGATAGATTTTGATGCTTTTGATGAGGCTGGAAATAAGGTCCAAGAGGTAACAACCAAAAATCAGCTCATAGACCTATCGTCCCAAAGCACCATAAAAGAGTTCAGAGATGTGCTAAAAGGCAGCAAAGCTGGAGATCTAAAGGAAACCAAAATAACCTACCCGTCGGCTTACCAAAATAAACTCATCGCAGGAAAAACAATCCTTTTTAAGGTAAAAGTTAATGAGGTCAAGGTTCGTCAAAACCCAAAACTTGATGACGAGTTTGCCAAAGATATGGGCTTGTCTAACTTAGATGAACTCAAATCCAAAATTAAAGAGGCGGTCGAGCAGGAGGAAAAACGCCGTCAAGACATCACAGTAGAAAAAGAGATTATAGGGTTTCTTCTAAAAAACAATGTTTTTGATGTCCCCCAATCCTTAGTAAGCAACAAAGAGGCTCAGCTTATCGAAAGAATGAGAGATTATTTTCAAAAGCAAGGGGAACCCAAAGAATATGCTGACCAAGAGATTGAAAAATCAAAAGAAAGTATAAACAAAGAAGCAAACAATGATGTTCGGCTGGCTTATATTTTGAGTTTCATTTGCGACAAAGAGCATATTGATGTTACTGATGAGGAGCTTGAGGAAGATAAAAAGAAAATGAAGGCATCAAACCCCAGCAGAGATAAAGAAGTAGACGAATATTTTGCCAAAAACCGTGAAAACATAAAGGCTTCGCTTAAAGAGACCAAGCTTTTGCAGTTTTTAGTAGGAAATGCATCGATTAAAGAGGTCATTAAGGATATGCCTCTTAAAAAGGAGAAAAAATAATGCCTCCATTTATACCAGCTATAATTGAAAAAGAAACACATGGCTCTGTGTATGACATTTACTCAAGATTGTTGAAGGAAAGGATAATTTTTGTTGGAGGGTATGAGGGAACAGTCACCACAGATTCAGCCAATGCTTTAATTGCACAGTTGCTATATTTAGATTCAGAAGAGCCCGGCAAGGACATACATCTATATATCAACTCTCCCGGTGGAGTGGTCAGTGCGGGGTTAGCAGTTTATGACACGATGCAGTTCATCAAAAGCCCGATAACTACTATATGTATGGGAATGGCAATGTCTTTTGGAGCTGTTTTGTTAGCTGCGGGTGAAAAAGGAAAAAGATGCGCCTTGACGCACTCAAGAATTATGATACATCAGCCTTTAATCTCAGGGGGATTGGCGGGTCAGACGACAGATATTGAGATAGAAGCCAAAGAGATGGGGCTATTGAAAAATCAATTGGCTGCGATTTTGTCTAAGCACACAGGGAAAACCACAAAACAGATTTTGCAGGACTCAGAAAGGAATTATTATATGTCTGCCCAAGAAGCAAAAGAGTATGGAATAATCGATAAAGTGATAGTTTCGGTCAAATAAAAAACGACTACAGGGGGGAGAGGAAATGGACAATAACGACAAAAACAAAACAAGAAAGTGCATATTTTGCGGCAACACTTCGGCGAGATTGGTCGGAGGGCAGGGAATTTATATTTGCGAAAATTGTGCCAAAAGTTCAGCTGAATTGTTTTCAACCTTTAGAGATTTAGACGGAGTTCAAACCACAGCGGCAACTTCTCGCTCTGCGGTTCCAAAACCTATCGAAATTAAGGATTTTTTGGATGCTTATGTCATAGGTCAAGATGAGGCAAAAAAAGTTCTGTCTGTGGCAGTTTATAATCACTACAAAAGAATTGATGCGGGCATAGGTTTATACGGCAGCACAAAAGATAAAGATGATATAGAACTTCAAAAGTCGAATATTCTTCTTATCGGCCCAACAGGAACTGGCAAAACCTTGCTTGCTCAAACTTTAGCGAAATTCTTGGAAGTCCCTTTTGCCATAGCTGATGCAACTACTCTCACTGAGGCAGGTTATGTAGGCGAAGATGTCGAAAATATACTTTTGAGGCTCATACAAGCAGCAGATTTCAATATCAAAAAGGCAGAACGCGGGATAATTTATATCGATGAAATAGACAAAATCGCCAAAAAAACTCATGGTCCTTCAATTACAAGAGATGTCTCGGGCGAAGGTGTTCAGCAGGCATTGTTAAAGATACTCGAAAGCACTACTGCAAATGTCCCCCCTCAAATCGGCAGAAAGCACCCCAATCAAGAGTGCATAAAGTTAGACACGACAAACATATTGTTTATATGCGGAGGGGCTTTCGGCGGGTTAGACAAAATTGTGGAAAGACGGTTGCTAAAGAAAAGTTTCGGCTTTATCAAAGACACTGTTTTAAGCGACAGCATAACCAAAAATGAGGACTTGGCTTTGTCAAAAGTCGAGCCGGACGACTTAATTAAATACGGTCTTATTCCTGAGTTTGTTGGCAGGCTTCCCGTTATCTCATCTCTCAATCATCTTTCTGTTGACGATATGGTCCATATTCTAACGGAGCCAAAAAATTCTTTGGTCAGGCAGTATCAGAAAATGTTTAGTTTTGAAAACATTGAGCTTGAATTTGAAAGATCATCGCTTGAGTTGATAGCCGCAAAAGCTTTAGAGAGAAAATC
>JAITBH010000073.1 GCA_031283745.1 Candidatus Ectomicrobium neotermitis
AAAATTTTGATTAAGCCCAGCAAGAAAACTGACATCAGTGCCAAGGTTTTTGTTGGGTTTTTGCCTGTAGGTGCAGAGATGCAATATAACATCAGCTTTGCAGCGATGCCGATCAAGGATATGGAGATAGAAAAAGCCAAGACTGCAAGCACTTTTGCCGGCGGCGGTGCAGCCCTTTCTTTTCAGGTAAGCGATTCGGTAAATGTGGGGGCAAGCTTTTCAGGAAATGTCGGCTTAGACACATATGAAACTTCGATGGCGGTGGGCATAGGAATCACGATGACCTTTGGGGGAACGACAGGGAACGGAACGACAGTGGTTAGTGATCAGAGGTTAGTGGTTAGTCAACGACAACAACCACGGCGAACGGCAACTACAACGACAGGGAACTACAGGGAACTACAGGGAACTACAGGGAACTACAGGGAACTACCACAACCACGGCAACAGCAACTGCAACGGCAAACGGCAACCCGCCAACAGGCAGGCGGGCAGGCGGCACGGCAACAGCAACTGCAACGGCAAACTGCCGCGACAAGGCAGGTTGCAACGGTAGATAGACCCGCCCAGCCTACAACAGTAACTCGGGTAGTTCGGTCAGCACCCGCACCCATCCAGACAAGACAGGTTCTGACGGCTGAGGGACAGGCGACTGATATGTGGATAGGCGAAGTGTATACTGTGCCTTCGGCGGGAACGGCAGGGAACGACAGGGAACTACAGGGAACGACAGGGAACTACAGGGAACAACCACGGCAAACGGCAACGACACGGCAAACGGCAGCGGCACAGGCAACGGCACGGCAACAGCAACTGCAACGGCAAACTACAACGACAAGGCAGGCACCCGCCTCGGCTACAAGAGCGGCTCAGCCCGCAGTGAAGAGTGAGACATATATGATCAGTTTTGACACAAACTCGAGTTTTTTATCCCAATATATGCTTTCAGTGATCAGAAGTATCGCTCAAAAAGTCTCGGCTAAGAGATACAGAGAGGTAAGGGTGATGGGTTTTTCATCGCCTGACTATATAAATGAGGAAGCAAAAAGAATTCTGACGGCCCGACGCGCCGAAGCAGTCGCAAGAGAGCTGATACTATACGGCATAGACAGAAACAAGATAAGAATAGAGTCCCTCGGCTCCCAAAAACCCCGCTTCCAGTCCGACACACTTGAAAACAAAGTTAGGAACCAACGAGTGGAGATCGTTGTTATAGAGTGATCTGGATTCGGTGAGCAATGTTAAAGACGGCGGAAGTCGTTGATGATCAGCACTTGAGAGTGATTAGTGGCCTGCCTGCCTGTCTCTTGGCAGGTTAGTCAACGGCGAACTGCAACGGCAACGGCAAATCTACAGTGGTTCCGTCGATTCTGTTTTTTGCAATGTCAAAAAAATGCTCGTCTATTTCTATCCCGACAAACTTCCTTCCTAATCTTTTAGCCGCCGTGCCCGTTGTTCCGCTGCCCATAAAAGGATCCAAAACAGTATCGCCTAATTTGCTTCCCAACAAAATAATCCGTTCTAAGAGCGGCTCGGGCTTTTCAGTAGGATGTTCTGTTAAGTGTCGTTGTGCAGGTATCTCCCACAAATTTTTCATTTGCTTTCCACCGTTTAATTCTTTTGCCCTATCATAATCAAAGAAATACTTTTTAGTTTTGCTGGCAAGCCAAATCAATTCTGTCGACGGTGCAAGACGGTTTTTAGACAGCAATGGAGTAGCATTTCGCTTAAACCATATGATGTCGTTTATTATCCAGAAATCCAGCTCTTTTAATAAAACGCCGACTGATGGGTGATTGTGAAGCGTTCCCGAGACCCACAATGTTCCAGCGTCCGACAAAACACGTTTGCACTCGATAAGCCAAGCACGATTAAAGGAATGAATGTCATCTATTATGTCCCACTTGCCTTTATCGCAAGGAACAGGTTTGCCGTTTTTGACTGTCAGAAACTTCTCCCCAGATAAATTATACGGCGGGTCAGCAAAGATCATATCGATGCTTTTATCGGGAATATCTTTAATGAAAGAAAATAAGTCGCCCCATTTTAATGTTATGCCGTCTTTTGATGTATTAATTTTAGCCGCTCCTTTGCAATGACAATATATTGATCATTCCTTTCTATTCCAATCCATTTACGATTCAAGTTTTCCGCAACTTTGCCTGTAGTTCCTGTGCCAAAAAATGGGTCAAGAACTATGTCGTTTTCGTTTGAGGATGCTCTGATGATTAGCTCTAATAATTTTTCAGGCTTTTGAGTTGGGTGTATTGCCCTGCCGTCGGAACCTTTTATCCGTTCTTTTCCCTGCACGATAGGCAGTTCCAAAAAATCGAAAAAGTCCCGCATCTGTTTGTTTTTGCCCTCTTTTGTTTTATGCGGGTTAAATTGCTTTATGTCTTCATAATTAAAAATCCAGTTTTTGCCCTTTACAAACCAACACACAAATTCCGTAGAGTGAGTAAAAGTCCGTTTTGTAATGTTTGGCATCGCATTGGTCTTATACCACGTCAAAATGTTGTTGAGCTTGAATCCCGCTTTTTTCCCTTCGGTAACTATTTCTCCGATATTATGCTGAGTGCAGGAAATATAGAGGCTTCCATTGCTGACAAGTATTTTATGACAAGCCGAGAGCCAATCTGCCGTAAAAGCGAGATAATCCTCATATTCAAATGTATCCCAAACTTCGTTCATTTTGTAATACGCTCCACCCGTCTTATTGTTTGGCAAATCAAGCGATTTGCCGGAAAGATTGTAGGGCGGGTCGGCAAAAATTAAATTGATGGTTTGAGCGTCAAAATCATTTTTAAGAATACGAACACAATCTCCTCCAATGATCTGGTTAAGCGATAATTTAGATAGCAATTGATTTCCCCCACTTGTTAATGAGCAATGGAATTACAGAAAGCCAATCGTCAGCTTTTGATGCTGCTTCCGTTGCATAAATTATTGAATCAAACAACTCTTGTATTTTTTGATGCGATAGAAAATAGTCTACCTTTTGTCTCTTTGCTTGTGCCAAAAACGTCAGTATTTCAATAAATTGCTGGATTGTTATGGGAATAATCTTCTGTTTCTTCCCCTCATATTCATATTTAACGGAAATCCAAAAGGTATTGGCTGTATCCCGATGAATTTTAGGCGCCACAAAAAGACAATATGCCTCTTTTTTGTTGTGAATTTGTTCAAAATCTCTAAAGTGACGCATAACAGGTTGCCCTTCATTAAACCATTGAGAGCGGTTGGTTAATAATGTTACTTCACAAATCGAATTAAATGACTGATAAAAACATTCTACATCTGGTTTATTTGCTGGAGCGGTAAATGTTGGTTGATTGTCGTCTCCTACAGGATAATTGGGATATATACCGATTGCATCATTGAGAATATGTAAGCCGAAGGTCATAAGTTTTTCTAATTCAACAGGTTTTTTGTCAGTCAATTTGAAAATGTTCTTTAGCGACAGGATGCAAGCTTCAATGTTTTTTGGCAACTGTAATCGCCAATGAATAAGAGTATCGTTTAATAAACGTCGGTATGAACGAAGGTTTTCAATGGTTGCTTTTAACTCTCCCGTATTGTCGCTACTGCGGACGATTTCTAATTGTTGTGCAATAGCGATTGATTTGCCCTTTAATTCATTTTTTGATGCGTCTACATCAGCAGACAATAAACTGATTATCTCTTGAAGTTTTTCTTTAGTTTCCCAAGGCAATTCTGGCTGGGCAACATCACCTAAATACAAGGAATATTGGGCTTTTGATGAAAAAGGTTTCGCCGATGCATTGTCTATTTCAAGAATTGAATCAATCTCAACCCTACGATGTGGTTCAAGATCAATGTAATAATCGTTTCCGCGTAAATAGAAAAAACGAGTAAGGCGAAAATAGCGAATCACATTGTCTGTATACTCTTTAGCATTTTCCCACGATTCGTATTGGGCAAAATTTCTATAAAAATAATCTTGGGCAACCTTTTCTAAGGGTTCTTTTTTCTCTAAATCCGCATAGTCTTTACGAAACTGTAAAACTTTCTTTGCCGTATTGTCTATGTTTGCGTAATTCGACAAGGTTGTAAAAAACAGAGCAAATTCTGTTTTTGAAACGCCCTTTTCTTTTGCTCCGATTTTGCGGCAAAGAAAATTTATTTTCTTGATTAAATGGAATGTGGCTATGAGAGGCTTTATGTCATAGCCGTCTTTGGCACGATATTTATTCAAGTTAGGATTAGGATACTGCCATTTAATAAGACTCCTAAAGAAAAAAGTTCCCACATCATAATTTTCCGCAAGAAAACTTTCGCCAAAAGATGTGATCTTTATTTTCTTTTCATCGTCAATATACGCCAACCCTAATTTTTCAAGAGCATTAAAAGACTGCCTCCCCCGCATATCGCCCCCACCAATATAATTTTTACTCTCCAAAATTTTCTCAGCTTGCTTATATGTGAAATTATCAGAATAAAGCTGTTCAATTTGTCTGGGAGACAATGTCTTTTCAAATTGCGGCTCGGCAAAACCATATACCTTATGCTCAATGAGTAAAACTTGGAATTTCTTTTGGATTAGCTTATTCCAAGTTTGCCCTTCCAGCTTCTTGAGTATCTTCAAGAAGCTTCGTATCCGTTCTGGGTTTCTTATAGTTGTTGTTACTGACCAAAGTCTCATTTTTTCCCCCTCAAAATTTATTTTAACAGTTGTGGTCGTTCCCTTTCTATCCCTTTCGTTCCCTGCCCCCTTGCCGTTGCAGTTCGCCGTTGTCGTTGACTAATCACTGAGCACTCGCCGTTTTGGTCGCCTGCCCGCCATTCTGTTCGGCGGGTTGACTAACCTGCCAAGAGACGGGCAGGCAGACCACTAACCGCTGACCACTCGCCGTTCTGGTCGTTGACTAATCACTATCCACTAATCACTGATCACTTGCCGTTCCGGTCGTTGACAAATCACTAACCACTAACCACTGATCACTTGCCTTTCAGGCGGGTTTCTTCTGCCCAGCTGCGTCTTATATAGAGAGGCTTAATTTTTGACCAGTGAATTGGTTTTATCAAATGGGCGGCAGAGGCAAGCGTTGAGGCGGTTGGAAAGTGGAAATATGCGGGCAAGGAGACGCTAAACGCTCCAAGCTCGCTTAGAAAAATGTCTTTGTATGCTATTGCTGCACTGCCGACTATCAAAATTTTGTTTTTGTCCCGCTTATGCTTTGAGCAAAAATGTTTAACGGTGCAAATAGAAATCCCTCCAGCCTTATCCTTTAGATAAATCTCATCTCTTAAAGCATCTATGGCAGCCACAACCTTTATCCCCTTTATCCCAAATAGAGATGACTCCAAAACGGTCAAAGAATCTGTTGCTGCTATGGGCTTATTTAGACATTGTGCAAGGGTTTTTATCACGGTCAAGGCAACTCTTATCCCTGTAAAACTGCCAGGCCCAGTGGAAACGGCAAAAAGGTCTATCGATTGATAGGTGTTTTGGGTGGTTTTGAGAAGGTTTTCGATTGTAGGTATAAGTAACTCGGAACTTTTGAGGGATTTGTTATAGAAAAAAGAGGCTATGGTGGACCCGTTTTCATTTATGGCTACGCTGAAAGCCTGACCTGAGGTTTCTGCTGATAAAATTTTCATCTTTGTCCTTTTTGGAATGTTATTTCCCTATTGTTTGTGCCTTGCACATAGCTAAATTTAATATCCCAAGTCTTTATTTTGTCTGCCCCCGCTAACCTCTCCGACCACTCGACAAGGGCGATATTGCCGCTATATAGGTATTGCTCTATGTCTATATCCCAAATATCTGCACCAGAAAGCCTATACAAATCTAAATGGAATAGCTTTAGCCCGTTTTTGGCACTGTATTCTTTGGCAACAATAAAACTTGAACTTTGCACCAAACCCTTATTGCCAAAAGCCCCAACTACTCCTTGCACAAAAGTCGTTTTGCCTGCCCCCAGATCCCCTTTTAAGAACACGATGTCGCCTTTGTTTAAGAGCCCTGCAAAAAGCCTGCCCATCTTTTGCGTTTGAGATGCTGATTTGGTCAGAAAGGTTTGGGGTTTTGAGGTTTTAGAAATGGTTAAAGCCTGCGAACTTAATTTCTGATTTTTTGTTTCCATCAATAATTACAACCTTTTTTGTTTTAGTTATGCGTCCGATATAAGAAATTTGAGGGAGAAGCTTTTTTAGCTTGAGCGCCTTCTTGGGGCTGACGGCAAAAGTTAATTCATAGTCCTCTCCGCCAAAAAGGGCAGCTTCAACTATCTTTTGCCTGTCTTTGACAACATTTTTTAACTGCTTTGAAACGGGTATTGCCTCAAAGTCTATCTCGGCGCCTGCTTTAGACGCTTGGGCAATTAACTTTATCGAAAAAAATAGCCCGTCTGAGGAATCGGTCATCGCTGAACAGAAAGCCGATATTGCCTGCCCCTCTTTTAGACGAGCTTTTGGGCTGTTTTGCCTTGAAATGAGATATTTTTCGTCCTTAGTGAAAGTTTTTTTGGGGCCGCTAAGCAGCTTTAAGCCCCAGCCTGCATCGCCGAAAGTGTTTGTTACACCTATCAAGTCCCCTGCTTTTGCCCCGCTTCTCTTTATGAGCTTGGCGCCTTGCGGCGAAAAACCTAAGGCAGTGATTGAAATAGCTATTTTGCCGCCCCTCACCGTATCGCCTCCGGCAATATAAACCCCGTATTTTTTGCAAACATCTTTTATGCCCCGTGCAAACTCTTTAACAAAGGTGACAGCGGTGTTTTTCGGCAGGCATAGCCCGACAAGAATATATGCGGGTTTAACAAAACCCATAGAGGCTAAGTCGCTGATATTTACCTCAACGCTCTTTTGGGCAAGCTGATAGGGGGTTGTCCAGGCGCTCTTAAAGTGAACATCTTCGATGAGCAGATCTTTTGTGGCAGATATTGTGCTGCCTTGCGGGGTGTTAAAACAAAAAGCATCGTCTCCGATGTCGACAAGGGGGGCTTTGAGATGGGCTTTTGGGAAGGTGTGAGGTTTTAAGAGGTTGATAATTCCAAACTCACCAAGCGATGAGATGGTTTTACTTGTTTTCATTGCTGTTTTTTCCAGTTGCCATAGCTTTATGGGCTACCGACATCATAAGTTTTATTCTGTTTATCTGATTGACCTCGCTTGCGCCCGGGTCATAATCAATTGCTGCTATATTTACCTGCGGAAATCTGCGGTGCAACTCTTTTAGCACGCCTTTGCCGGTTATGTGGTTAGGCAGACATCCAAATGGCTGAATGCAGACTATATTATTGATGCCTGTCTCGATTAGCTCAAGCATTTCGGCAGTCAGCAGCCACCCTTCGCCGGTTTGATTGCAAGGAGAAATAATCTCCGATGCCATCTTGGCAAGGACTTTGGTCTTAGTAAAAGAGTTGAAATGAACACTTTTGTTGAGGCTGCGGCGGACAACATTCCTCTTTGATTCAAGAACTGTAGATGCCAATCGGCTGATGATGCTGTTTTTAAGCTTGCCCTCAAGATATTGATGTTTATGAACATCGTCTAAAAGGCAGTAGATCAAGAAATCGGTCAGGTCTGGAACGACTGCCTCCGCCCCTTCATTTTCCAAAACGCCGACAAGGTTATTGTTTGCATCAGGGTGAAACTTGACCAAAATCTCCCCGACAATCCCAACACGAGGCTTTTTGATTTTCTTTATGGGTATCTCGTCAAACTCTTTGATGATATTGTTGACAACATTTGAAAACTCAAGATGAAAAATTAAGCCTATTCTTGAGGACAAATATAGGAGCCACTTTTCAACTAAAGCGTCCGTTTGCCCCGCATTTACCTCATAAGGCCGCATACGGTTTGAAACACGCAAAAGCAGGTCGCTGTAAAGTAAAACAAAAAGTGCGTCTATGATGAGTTTTAGGGAGAATTTGAACTTGTTTTTGTCGGGACCGTTGGGGGTTAAACCCAAAACAATTATAGGGACATTCTTAAAACCGCTCTTTTCGACCGCCTTCCTCAAAAAAGCCGCATAATTTGTAGCCCTGCAGCCCCCTCCCGTTTGAGAAATTATCACAGCGGTCTTGTCGGTATCGTATTTTCCTGACTTTAAGGCATGTATCAGCTGGCCAACCACAACGATGGTCGGATAGCAGGCATCATTGTTTACATACCTCAGCCCCTCCTCAATATCCTCTTTGCTGACTGTAGGCAAAACCTCAAAGTGCAGACCGTGCTTTCTCATGACCGCCCCCACCAGCCTAAAATGTATCGGAGCCATTTGGGGGCATAAAATCGTGTAGGTATCCTTCATTTCTTTGGTGAACTCGGTAAACTTTGTCCCCGCAAAAATGTCTCGTGGAAACTTCAAGCCCTTCCTTTCTTTGATTGAGGCAAGCAAAGAGCGAATCCTTATTCTTATCGCCCCAAGATTTGACCCTTCGTCAATTTTTAGCACCGTGTATATTTTTCCAGACTTAGAAAGTATCTCTTCGGTTTGCTCGGTGGTGATAGCGTCTAAACCGCAGCCAAAAGAGTTGAGCTGTATGAGTTCGACACTGTCTATGCTTGAGGCAAGAAGCGCCGCTCGATAAAGGCGGGAATGATACATCCACTGATCGATAAAATTTATCTTGGGCAGGGGTGAGGAAAGATGTGCCACGCAGTCCTCAGTTAAAACTATCATTCCAAGCGATGAGATTAAATCTGCAATGCCGTGATTTATGGCGGGGTCTATGTGATAGGGTCTGCCGGCAAGAATTATGGCGGGAAGAGATGCCGCCTTTATCTCTTTGACATACTTTGCACCCGTTTTTCTGATGTCTTTTTTAAACAAGTTCAATGAAGCCCGAGCTTTCAAAACAGACAATATGAGTTCCTTTTTGGTGATTTTGTATTCCTTGAACTCTTGATTTAGCCTAAAGATCAGACGTTTTAGATCATTAAAAGGAAGGAAAGGCTGCATAAACTTTATCCCCTTTTCCTCTAATGCGTTCATATTTAAGCGAATGACCTCTGGATAGCCGCCAACAACAGGGCAGTTATAGTGATTGTCGGCATTGCTAAATTCTTTCATCTCAAAAGGTATGCAGGGATAAAAAATGGTTTTGACACCTTTCTTGATGAGGTTTTCTATATGCCCGTGAACCATTTTTGCAGGAAAACAAACGGTTTGAGAGGGGATACTTTCAAGACCTTCATTGAAAAGATCGCTTGAGGAAGGGTCAGAGAGGACTACCCGAAAGCCAAGATTTGTAAAAAATTCAAACCAAAAGGGGTAGTTTTCATACATATTCAAGGCTCTGGGTATCCCTATCTCGCCGCGATGGGCTTTTTGGATAGGCAGGGG
>JAITBH010000060.1 GCA_031283745.1 Candidatus Ectomicrobium neotermitis
CATTCCAAAGTGGTTTTCTGTCGATGGTTTCAGCAATGCTTCCGTTTTTGACTGCTTTTATTGTGTCTTTGGTTTTCTCAACCGCTATGGCAGCCTTTTTTTGAACGGCTTTTTGAAAGATCGCTTTTATATCCTTTGTGCTGACTAATGGGCGGGCAGCATCGTGAACTGCCACAAAGTTTGAGCTTTTATCGACAAAAGATAAGCCGTTTCGGACTGAGTCGAAACGTTTTTTGCCTCCATAAGCCCAGCAGATTTTTTTGTTGATGGTAAATTTTGAAGGGATTTGAGACGACATTTTTGGCGGGATAACGACAATTACTTTGTTGACAAAGGGGAGCAAACTAAACTGTTCTACGCTGTAGAGAAAAACTGGTTTGCCCAAGAGATCTATGAATTGTTTTGGAATTGAAGACTTAAAACGTCTGCTTGCTCCGCCTGCAACTATTATTACGTCCATTTTGTTTGCTTTCACGCTTTTTTCCTTAACGGCGATTGGCGCTCTTTTTATAGGTTTCAGATATAAACTGTTCAAGGCAGTTTTCGGTGATTTTCCCAAACACTATGCGTCCGCTGGAACTTTGAACAACAGAAGCTATGTATATCTCCGCTTTTTTGCCTATGAACCTTTTAGCGTCCTCAACTATGATCATCGCACCATCCTCTAAATACCCAACGGCTTGATTGTTTTGAGCGCCTTCTTTTGCAAGGAAAATCGTAAGCGTTTCGCCCGGCAAGTAGATAGGTTTGAAGCTTTTGGCAATGTCGTTTAAGTTCAAAGTGCTGACACCTGAGGCAAGGGCAGTTCGGGTTGTCTTAAAATCTACTGTCAGCAAACGGGCTTTCAAGGTTTTGCAAAGACTAAGCAGCTTTGCGGTGCTCTCTTTTTCCTTACTGTCTTTGTCGATGATTGTGGCAAGCGGGAGGGTTTTGAGCTGGGAAACTACCTCAATGCCCCGTCTTGAACGGTTTCTTTTGATCAAATTTCTCGATCCGCAAGACTTTTTCATCTCATCGATGATAAATTGAGGGATAAGAAGCTCCATTTGAATGAATTCTGAACGCAAAATGTTGGATATTCTGCCATCTTCAAGGAGGGTGATGTCTGCTATGAAACGGTTTTGGGCGGGTTTTGCAAAAAGGCTGCGTATAAAGGTCAGGATTTTTTGCAACATTTATATTACCCCAACTAAGGAAGGGCCCTGTTTAATTTTGATGAGCTTTTTTGCACCTTTTATGTCTACGACAGCATCAAACCATATCTTAAATGCCTGTGCACCCTGATGAACTAACATTCCCTCGCCAGTGTCAAAGTTCAGATGTCTTTTCTTGGCAAGACGGACAAAAGGAGTGCGGGGTTTGCAGATGAGATCGTAAATGAAGGTAGTTTTTTTGATCTGGTATATGTCAAAAGGCAGGAAATCGGAGAGTTCAAGACCGCAGAGGGAGGCGTTGAAAATTATGTCGGCTTTGGCGAGATAGTCATCGGTTTCATCTTGAGTTATTGGCTGAATATGGAACTTTTTGGCTAAGGTTACAGCGTTTTTATATGTCCGATTGGCAAGGAAAATGTTTTTTGCCCCGCCGTGCTTGCAAGTGTAGATAACAGCTCTTGAAGCCCCGCCTGCACCGTAAATAAACACATTTTTGTTTTTAATCCCGATATTTTTTGATGCTAAATCCGCCTCTAAGCCCGAATAATCGGTATTGTAGCCGTAAAATTTCCCTTCTCTGATAGCCACAGTGTTTACGCCGCCTATGGCTTTTGCGGGCTTATCTATGAAATCCAGATATTGCATTATTTCTGTTTTGTGGGGGACAGTGAGGTTAAAACCGACAAAACCTAACATTTTGAGGGAGTCGATGACACTTTTGAGATTTTTGGGGGCAACTTCAAAGCTTAGATATGCACAGTTGAGTTTTTGCTGCTTAAACCAGTAATTTTGAATCAGGGGGGAGAGTGATTGTTTGATGGGGGAACCCAACACAGCCAGATACTTTGTTTCCGGATTTAACATTTGCAACTCCTTCTATCCAAATTTATACGCAACCTGCCTCTTTTTGCGTCTCTTGAGGCGAATTTTACCAAAAATCAGGGGGTTTTCAAAATTAGATAAAGGTGCCATTCAGGCTTAAAAATGGGCATTTCTATGGGGTCTATGGGCTGTTTTTTGCCTTTTTTAGCTCTCGTTGACTTTGGGGGGCTTTATGGTATAATTCGACCAACTTTAATCGCTGTTTGCAGGGTTTCAAGTCGCACGATTGACTAATCCAGCAGCACGGATTAGTCAATTTTATGAATAGAGGACAAAATGACAGAAAAAGAACTTGAAGCTACAGCATTTTTGGCAAGGATCCACATAGAAGAGGGGCAAAAAGAGGCATATTTAAGAGATGTCAATAGAATGATGGAATATATAGAAATTCTGCAAAAACCCGATGTTTCCTCCCTAAAACCCACCACTCATGTAACCAATTTAAGAAATGTTTGGAGAGATGACGAAGTTAAAGCCTGCCAGCAGGAAACCATTGAAACAATGCTTGACGCTGCCCCTGAAAGGGAAGGCGAGTTTTATAAAATCAAAAAGGTGATAGAGGCCCAGTAAATTTGCGGGGACTTTGACGGGGGGTTAAAATGATAAAGGCTATCTATTCTATAGATGGAGAAAAGGTTGCTACTGAGTTTGAGCCTGCTAAAATTGCAGCTTTATGCAGGCAAAAGTTAAAGCTTATCTGGATAGATATTCATCTTGAAAACCATGAATTAACCCAAGAAGAGACCACCTTGCTTTCCGATGTGTTCAAATTCCACGAAATGTCCATCGAAGACTGCCTTTTTCCTCAATATTTCCCCAAAACCGAAGAGTTTGAGGACTATATTTTTTGCGCCATACACGGCATTCAGCTCAAACCCAACTATTTCCAAGATTTTGATGACAGCATTTATGAATTGAATTTGTTCGTTGGTAAGGGTTTTTTGATAAGCGTCCACATAGAAGACCTGTTTTTTCTGGAAACTTTGTTTGAAAAGGCAAGGTCGAGGCCTTTGATAGAGTTTAAGAGCGTCGAAAAAATTCTCTACAGCATCTTTAATAAGGTAACGACCAGCTATGAGTTCACTCTTGAAAAGATAGACGATAAGATGGAAGACCTTGAGGACGAAATTTTGGAAAACCCTGAAACGGAGAATATGGAGCAGATTTTGGACCTCAAAAAGTCGATTTTTGCCCTAAGAAAGATAGCCGAATCCCAGCAAACTGCCTATGTCTACTTTATCCGTTCAGCAAATATCATCGATAGAGAGTATTTGGTCTATTTCCGCGACATCTACACGCAGTGCATAAGGATAAATCAGTCAATAGTGATGAGAAGCCAAATGGTGGTCAGCTTGCTTGAGGTTTATATGTCAAATGTTACAGTCAGGCTTACGGAGGTGATGAAGTTTCTCACCATAATAGCCACCATCTTGATGCCTGTTCTTATTATATCGGGGTATTTCGGAATGAATGTGGATTTCCCTGAATACAAGATTTTTGGGCACTCGTATTCTTGGCTTTTTGCGGTGATTTTAATGGCAGTGGCAATGATAATTATGGTCATATATTTCAAAAAGAAAAAGTGGTTCTAAAATGAAAACCTTAAATTTGACAGTTGAAGAATTGCAAAAGCAGTTTGCCTCAGGAGAGTTGACAAGCGTTGAAGCTGTCGGCAATTGTTTTAAGAAAATCAAAGAAGCAAATCCCACGGTTAAATCCTTCCTCGAACTTTGGGAAGACAATGCCCTTTCACAAGCGGCATTGTCTGATGAAAAAATCAAATCTAAAAAAGCAGGTGCACTTGAAGGCGTTCCCATCGCCATAAAGGATAACTTTATGGTCAGGGGTGAAATTATGTCATCTGCCTCTAAATACCTCCAAAATTATCGCTCACCCTACGATGCCGATGTTATAGAAAAGCTAAAAAAGGCTGGTGCTGTGTTTTTGGGGAGAACTAATATGGACGAGTTTGCGATGGGCGGGTCTACTGAAAATTCAGCCTATCAAAAGACTGCTAATCCTTGGGACACCGAGAGAATACCCGGGGGGTCGTCAGGCGGAAGTGCATCAAGTGTTGGCTCCGGCATGGCGCCTTGTGCTTTGGGATCAGATACGGGCGGATCAATAAGGCAGCCTGCTGGTTTTTGCGGGGTTGTCGGCTATAAACCCTCCTACGGGCTTATCAGCAGATACGGAATTTGCGCACTTGCCTCATCTTTTGACCAAGTAGGCACTTTTTCAAGAACAGTTAAAGACACTGCCAAAATAGTGAGCATAATCTCCGGCAAAGATTACAGAGATCCGGTTTGCCAGCCTAATGATTATATTGACTATACAAAGGGCTTAGACGAAGGGGCTGATGCCCTAAAAAACCTCAAAATAGGTATTCCAAAAGAGTTAAACGATTATGAAACTGATGATGAGATAGCCCAGAGTTATAAAAAAGCC
>JAITBH010000066.1 GCA_031283745.1 Candidatus Ectomicrobium neotermitis
TTGGGCTTTGATAGAGATGAGCAAATATAACTATAACCGCACAACCTCCTTGATATTAGACAACATCGAAAACCAGATAATTTCCGATGACATTCAATCCACCCTCCGTTAATCACTAAACACTCACCCCCAGATGTTCCACGTGGAACATTCGCTTTTAATCACCTCCCCGCCTTTGTTTTTGCCGTTGCCTTTGCCTTTGCCTTTGCCTTTGCTGTTGCTGTTGCTGTTGCTGTTGCTGTTGCTGTTGCCGTTCACTAACCACTAACCACTAATCACTGCCTAACGTTCCACGTGGAACATTCGTTTTTAATCAACTCCCAGCCTTTGCCTTTGCCTTTGCCTTTGCCTTTGCCTTTGCCTTTGCCTAACCACTAACCACTAATCACTGTCGTTCGGGTGGGACGCCCGCCGATGGTGTCGTTCACTAACCACTAACCACTAATCACTGCCGTTTTGGTAGAATAACCGCAAAAATTAATCCAAAAAGGAGGGAAAATGAGCAAAATCATTGCAATTGCTAATCAAAAAGGGGGGGTCGGCAAAACCACTACTGCCATAAATTTTTCCGCAGCGTTAGCTGAACTTGGAAAAGCTTGTTTATTAGTCGATATGGATCCGCAGAGCAATAGCACGACTGGGCTTGGCATCGACAAAAATACTCCCCACAATATTTACAATGTTCTCTTAAACGGTATGGATATTGGGCAGATCATAAAAACTACTGCCGATGACTGGTTAGATATTGCACCGTCGAGCAATGATTTGGCAGGGGCTGAAGCGGAGCTTGTCAATTTGCCCGACAGATACACTAAACTCAAATCGTCTTTGGAAAAAATCAGCAATGTTTATGAATACATTATTATTGATTGCCCGCCGTCGCTGGGTTTTTTGACGCTAAATTCTTTGATTGCCGCAAATTCAGTTTTGGTTACTGTTCAGGGCGAATATTTTTCTTTAGAGGGCTTAGGGCAACTTTCCGATACTATAAATAGGCTCATCGACCAAAACGGTTTAGAGCTGGAGGGAGTCCTGTTTACGATGATTAACTCTCAAACTATTCTCGCCCGACAGGTTGCAGATAATGTCAAAAAGCATTTCGGCGACAAGGTTTACTCGACAATTATTCCCAGAATGGTGAAACTCGCAGAGGCGCCAAGTTTTGGAAAATCAATTTTCTCTTATGACCCAAACGGCAAGGCAAAACAATGTTATTTAGAGTTGGCATACGAATTTCTGGAGAGACAGAACGGCAGGGGATAGGGAACGAAAGGGAAAGAAAGGGAACAAAAGGGAACGACAGGGAACTACCACGACCACGGCAACAACAACGGCAAAGACAAAGGCGGGGAGTTAATAAAAGCGAATGTTCCACGTGGAACATTGGGGTTTTGAAAGGTGTTGCGGGCGGCAAAGACAAAAAGGCAAGTGGAAAAATAGAAAAAATCAAAAAAAGGAGGCAGCTTATGCAGCAACAAAAATTAGGTAGGGGCTTGGATGCTATTTTTGGCAATCGGCAGCTGTCAGGTGCGGGCGAGGCGGTGCTGAGTATCCCTTTGAGCAAAATAAAGCCGAATAAGTATCAGCCGAGAGAGAATTTTAATGAAGAACACATTCAGGAGCTGGCTCAATCTATTAAAAAGTATGGGCTTATTCAGCCTATATCCGTTTCGCCTGCCGCCATACCGGGAGAATATGAGCTGATTGCGGGCGAAAGACGATATAGGGCAAGCCTTGCGGCGGGGCTGACCGATATTAAAGCGGTAGTTCTGTCGGGTGCTAACGATGAGAATAAAATGAACTTGGCTTTGATAGAAAATCTTCAACGTGAAAACTTAAACCCCATCGAAGAGGCTAAGGCATATCAAAGATTGATAGATGAGTTTAAGCATACTCATGATGAAATTTCTGAAATTGTCGGCAAAAGCCGTTCTACCGTCACAAATTCTTTGAGGCTTTTGGCTCTGCCTGACTATATTCAAACTTTCATTTATGATGGAAAAATTTCTGTCAGCCACGGCAAAGCACTCTTGGGCATAACCGATGAGGCTATTCTTAAAGATCTGGCTGCAAAAATTGTCGATGAGAAAATATCGGTTCGCGAGATTGAGCAGCTTGCCTCAAAAACTAAAACTGACACAGGTCCCCAAGAACAAAAACCTCCTCAAAAACCTCTTGCGGTGGAGCTGTCTAACCTAAAAGATGAAATTCAGAGGAAGTTTGGGACGAAGGTCAACATTAAAGGCAATGTCAAAAAGGGAAAAATTGAGGTTTTTTACTATTCTTTGGAGGATTTAGAGAGAATAGCGGCAGCCCTCAATATCAACCCCGCACAATAGTTATGAAAATAGAAATAAATGAAGAGTTTAAGGAAGCGTTGGATTTAATAGCACAAACCAATATCTGCGTTTTTGTTACAGGCCGCGCCGGCACGGGCAAAACCACTTTTTTGAGATACTATATGACTCAAGTCTCAAAAAAAACTGTCGTCCTTGCGCCGACTGGTGTTGCCGCCCTAAACGCAGGAGGGGAAACCATTCACTCCTTTTTCAAATTCAGTCCCGCCGTCACCGTTTCAAAAATCAAAAATAAAAATCTGGGGGGCGGCTCTATCTATAAAAAGGTAGAGACCATAATTATTGACGAAGCGTCTATGCTGCGCTGCGACCTGCTTGACTGTATGGATAAATTTTTGAGGCTCAATCGGCAAAAACATCGGGAACCTTTTGGCGGAGTGCAGATTGTTTTCATCGGGGATTTATGCCAGCTGCCCCCTGTTGTTAGGCAGGAGGAAAGAGATGTTTTTAGCACTGTTTATGAATCGCCGTTTTTTTTGCATGCCCGAGTGCTGAGCAATTGCATGATGAGAACAGTCGAGCTAAAAAAGATTTATCGGCAAAGCGACCCTGAGTTCATCTACATATTAAACAGCGTGAGGAATAAAACGATAGACGATGCTTCAATTAGAAAATTAAATCGGCAGGTTGCAAAAAGTTTGCCCGAGCAGGATATGCGGATATATCTGACCACCACAAATAAGCGGGCTGCCTCCATAAATGAACAATACTTGAGCAAAATCAAAGAAAAAGCTTTCGAATTTAACGCCGTAACGGAAAAAGTGAGTCCGACCGAGAAGGAAAATGCTTTTCCCGCTGAGCAAACACTGATCGTAAAGAAAGGCGCTCAGGTGATGATGTTAAACAATGATGCCGCTGGGAGATGGGTCAATGGCTCTATCGGCATTGTTACAGACATAATAAAAGATAAGAAAGGTGAAAAAAGTTCCATTTGTGTTCGTTTTCCAAGCGGACGCATAGAAAAAGCCGAACCGTTTGTCTGGGAGCTATTTAAATATAAATGGAATGATAAAGATCAACAGATTGAGACTGAAAGTGCTGGATTTTTTAGGCAATACCCCCTAAAACTTTCGTGGGCAGTAACAATTCACAAAAGTCAGGGGAAAACTTTCGACAATGTTGTTATTGATATGGAAAGGGGCGCCTTTGCACCGGGTCAGCTATATGTGGCGCTGAGCAGATGTTCAACTTTAGAAGGAATTTCCCTCATGCGTCCTCTCTCCCGACGCGATATTCTTTGAAAAAGCCCCAAAAAACGCTGTTTTTGACTACAGGGGGGCATTTAGTTATAATCGCCTCAGTCGAATAAATCTCACATTTAAGAGGAAAAAATCAATGAAAAGAACATTTCAGCCCAATAATCGCAGGAGAAAAAAGAAGATCGGTTTTAGAGCAAGAATGGCAACTCCTGGGGGGAGACGGGTATTGAGCGCACGCAGAAGAAAGGGCAGAAAAGTTTTAAGTGCATAAAAGATTAGAATGTCTCAAAAAAAGCGATTTTCGCTGACTTATAACGAGAAAATTCATTTGCAAAAAGATTTCATTATGGCGTTAAGAAATGGCAGACGGCTTGAAAATCAGATAATTAAAATCATCGCTTACAAAAACCCCTCCTCAAAAAAAAGAAGAATCGGGCTTATAACATCAAGAAAGGTTGCACCGGCAGTAAAAAGAAATTCGGTAAAAAGGAAGTTGCGGGAAATTTTTAGAACAAACAAACATTCTTTGACTGACGGCTTAGATTTAATTTTCATATCAAAAAGCAATACTACAAAAGCTCAATACGAAGAATTAAAGTCGGCTGTTTTGTCTCTTTTAGAAAAAGCGGGGCTGTATCGATGAAACACATAGCATTACTGCTCATCAAATTTTATCAACTCTTCATATCCCCCATTTTGTTACCTTCTTGCAGGTTCCATCCCAGTTGTTCAAATTATGCTTATCAAGCTATACAAGTCCATGGATTTATTAAAGGGTCATTTCTTGCACTAAAAAGAATTGCCCGCTGCCATCCGTTTTGCAAGGGCGGCATTGACCCTGTCCCAGCTAAAAACACAAAAATAATCAAATAAAGGAAAAGTCTATGAATAAAAACACACTGTTGTTTGTAGTTATGTCTGCTGCTGTAATTTTTGGCTGGTATTTTTTGTTTCCTCCCGAGCCGTCAACACAAAATGACCAAACACCTATCCAAGAAGAAGTTGCACAAACTCCCGCACAAGCACCCGCCGCACAAACCCCTGCCGCCCAAACTCCTATCCCTCAAAATCAGACGGTTAATGCTACAAATGAAAATACACAGAATGTTTTCATAGAAAATGAGAAGGAAAAAATTGTCCTTACAAACAAAGGTGCCGGCATATCGAGCTGGCAGATAAAAGAGCAAGACGGCAATTGGATTGAGTTAGTTGAAAATAAGTCAGAACCTGTGCTGGCTAACTCTGATGGCAACTACCGCTTAGTTTCTCAAAGTGCTGACGGGGCGGTTTTTGAATTGGTCTCCCCTGAGGGCTGGAAAATAACGAAGACTTATCAATTTACAAAAGATTCCTATATGAATGAATTAAATATAAAGCTGGAAACTTTGAGGCAGGGTGCCGCTTTGCCAGCTATCGACATAATCTGGGGGCCGGGACTTGGCACTGACGATGAGAATATGAAAGAGAATTTGTCCGTGACAAGAGTTGTCGCTTATACCGCTCAAAAACCATCCAAACTGGAGGTTTTTAAGAATACTCGAAATGAAAATGCTGACCTTTATCAGTGGGCTGCAATAGACAATAGATATTTTCTTGTCGCTTTCATTCCAAAAAACAATGCGGATTTTTCAACAGTTTCATCTTATAGAGAGGACAAAAAACACCCCTTCTATCTGACATTGGGCTTAAAGCCGCAAACGGACACTTCAAAAGACTATTCGCTTTCATTTTATGTCGGACCTAAGGGCTATTCTTATTTGCAGACCTACAATATAAAGCTTGAGGAAGCTGTGGATTTTGGGTTTTTTGGATTTCTGGGGAAATTTGCTTTCCGCATACTCAACTACTTAAAAAACATCACGGGAAATTTTGGCTGGGCTATCATAATCCTTACAATCATCATTCAGATCATCATCAGCCCGCTGACATTTAAGAGCTATAAATCAATGGCGGCGATGAAAAAAATTCAACCTTTGATCAAAGATATTCAGACGAGATACAAAGAGGATAAGTCAAGGCTACAGGCTGAAATGATGAATGTTTATAAAACCTATAAGGTCAATCCGATGGGGGGATGTTTGCCGATGCTTTGCCAGCTGCCCATTTTTTGGGCGTTTTTTACGATGTTGCGCAATGCCTACGAGTTGAGAGGATCGCAGTGGATACTGTGGGTAAACGATTTGTCTACATCAGACAACTTGTTTGCGGTAATGGGTTTTAATGTGCATATGCTCCCTTTGATTATGGGCGCTGGGATGTTTTTGCAACAGAAAATGTCTACCGCCTCGTCAGACCCGACGCAAAAAAAGATGATGTATATCCTGCCGATTGTGTTTACTTTTATGTTTTGGGGGTTCCCGTCAGGGCTGGTTCTTTATTGGTTGACAAACAGCATTTGTTCGATGATTGGTCAATCCATAATTTCAAGAAGGGATAAGGTCGTAATTAAAAAAGTATAAGCACCAATATTTGGGCTAATAAAAAAGGTTAAAGGAGAAAAAATGTCTTTGCTAAAAAAATATCAGATTGAACTTGCTGTCTTTTTTGTTTTGATGGTAGAGCTTGCCGTAAAAATACCCGTTATGGATCTCTCCCACCCTGATATTTCCTTTCACATTTTGCACTATTTGGCTGACTATAAAATTGCTTTTGTGGGTCGTTCTCTTGAGGGAACTCTTGTCCATCTGTTTTCAGGGGATTTTCTCACTGCAAAGTTTGTTTGGTTTTTTATCTTTGTCCACATAATACTGTTGAGCCTTTTAGTGTCTTGGGCATGCGGGCGGATAATAAAAAACGCTGATGAAAAATATAAACCTTTTGCAGCTTATGCAGTCATTTTTTACTTAGCCTCTCCTGTTTCCCCTGCTTATCTGTTTTATATCGGCAACTATGGCAGACCCGATCTATATATGGCCATCTGCCTGATTTTGATAGTTTCTCTTTTAAAACCATTGCCAAAACCTGCCGTCCGCATATCCCGCATTGTTTTTATTCCCATTCTTTGCTTTTGCTTGATAGCTTTCCATGTATACGGTTTGGCTTTCTATTTCCCGACAATTTTCTTGATCTTGGCATATAACCTTTAT
>JAITBH010000108.1 GCA_031283745.1 Candidatus Ectomicrobium neotermitis
GGCAACAGATTTAATCGTTTTGCATTTCTTGCCCTTTATGCCTGATCTTGCAGCAACCATTTGGGATATAACCGGCGGCTCTGGAGATATTAAAGAGGCGGCAAAGAAGTATTTTGCCGATAGAGAAATCCCTGCAGATGGGTTTTCAAAAAGCGGGACAAAACTTAAAGAAGGCGGAATTTTGTTTCCACGAATAACGGCAACAGCTTAGCAGGCGTTCCGCCTGAACGACAGGGAAAGAAAGGGGAGCAAAAGGGAAAAAAAGGGAACGAAAGGGAAAGACCTTAAAGGCAAGTGATCAGTGGTTAGTGATTAGTGAACGACAACTGCCACGACAAGTGAAAGACAACGACACGGCGAACTACAACGACAACAACGAACGGCGGTGAACTCGGGCGACCAATGTAGGGGAGGGTTTCAAACCCTCCCGCCCGCCGATTCCTTTTGGCGGGTCAAATGCCGTTGCTTTGGTTTTGGTCGTTGACTAATCACTAATCACTAACCACTAACCACTGTCGTTTCGGGTGGGATGCCTGCCGAAGAAGGAGGGGTAAAAAATGGAAAACCACAAGCCGCAGGGAAGTGCAAAAGAATATGACAGACCTATGCACACCACTGAGCATATTCTCAATCAAACAATGATAAGGATGTTTGGGTGCGGTAGGTCAAGAAATGCCCACATAGAGCGAAAAAAGAGCAAGTGCGATTATTTTCTAAAAGAGGCACCCACAGCCCAACAGTTGTCTGAGGTTGAAAAAAGGGTCAATGAGGTGATAGCTAAAAATTTAACCGTCACCGCTGAGATAATGCCTAAAAACAAAGCTGCAGAAATTGTCGACTTGAGCAAACTCCCTGACGATGCGGGCGAAACTCTGCGTATTGTCCGCATAGGCGATTATGATGTTTGCGCCTGCATCGGCCCTCATGTAGGAAACACATCCGAGATTGGGCGCTTTGAGATATTAAATTATGACTTTGCAGACGGAAGGTTGAGGCTGCGTTTTAAGTTGAAAAGAGAAGGGGTCTAAATGGCAAAAATAACAATACGCAAAGAGCGGTGCAAAGCTTGCGAGCTGTGCATAAACGCTTGTCCCAAACATTGCATAGCCTTATCAAAAGAGGTCAATAAAACGGGCTATCGCTGGGCAGAATTTACGGATAACAACTGTGTCGGGTGTGGCTTTTGTTATCAAGTATGCCCCGATATGTGTATAGAGGTCTACAAATGAAAGAGCTAATAAAAGGCAATATCGCTTTATGCAGGGGTGCAATTGATGCGGGTTTAGACGCTTATTTTGGTTATCCCATAACCCCCCAAAACGAAATTCCTGCTTACTTTTCAAGATATATGGTTGAGTTAGGGCGGGTTTTTATTCAAGCCGAGTCGGAAATTGCTGCTGCAAATATGGTTTTGGGTGCTGTGGTTACGGGCAAAAAAGCCCTCACTTCCTCATCATCACCGGGCATTTCTCTCAAACAAGAGACAATTTCATATATGGCAGCACAAGAGTTGCCCGCTGTCATTGTTAATGTCGAGCGAGGCGGACCGGGACTTGGCAACATTTCTGGTTCTCAAGGCGACTATTTTCAGGCGCTCAAAGGGGGCGGGCATGGCGACTATAAACTTCTCGTCTTTGCCCCCAATTCAGCTCAAGAGATGTATGAATTTGCTTATGACTCTTTTGATTTAGCATACAAATACAGAATGCCCGTTTTAATTTTGGCAGACGGAATAATCGGGCAGATGATGGAACCTGTCGACTTTAATCGCCCAAAACTAAAAGCAGGTCAAACCATAGATGGTGGCTGGGCATTAACTGGGGCAAAAAATAGACCGAGCCGCTCCGTGAAATCTCTTTTGATGAAAGACGATATGCTTGAACGGCATAATCTTGACCTGCAAGCCAAGTATGAAACTGTCAAAGCTGCGGAACTTAAATATGAGAGTTTTATGCTTGACGATGCCGAGATAATCATAACTGCCTTTGGAATTATGTCCCGCATAGCTAAATCAGCCATAAAAATAGCCCGAGACAATGGCATTAAAGTCGGGCTTTTGCGGCCAAAAACCCTTTTTCCATTTCCAAGCAGAGTTTTGGAGTCTTTAGCAGGACCGAAAATAAAGTTTTTAGATGTCGAGCTAAATTATGGGCAAATGCTTGAGGATATAAAACTCAGCGTCAACGGCAAGTCCCCAGTGGAATTTATAGGTAGAGGGGGCGGTGCGATAATATCCCCTGACGAAATTTTGGAAAAAATAGCCCGTTAACAGCAGGGAAAGAAAGGGGAGCAAAAGAGAAAAAAAGGGAACGAAAGGGAAAGACCACGACACGTCCAAGACACGGCAACCGGCATTCTTAACCCGCCAAAAGGAATCGGCGGGCGGGAGGGTTTGAAACCCTCCCCTACATTGGTCACCCAAGTTCCCCGCTGTTTGTCGTTTTTGTTGTGGTCGTTGTCGTTGCAGTTCGCCGTGGTTGTTCCCTGTCGTTCCCTGTTGTTCCCTGCCGTTGGGGTCGTTCCCTAACCCCTCAGGCGGGACACCTGTAGAGCAGTTAACAAAGGAGCAAAAAATGGAAAAGATACTTTCAAAACCTAAAAGCATAAAAGACAATGTTTTATCGTATTGTCCCGGCTGCGGTCATGGAATAGCCCATCGGCTTGTAGGCGAAGCTATAGACGAGCTGCAAATTCGGGAGAGAACTATAGCAGTAGCCCCAGTCGGATGTGCCGTTTTTGCATACGATTATTTTGATTTTGATACCACCGAAGCACCTCACGGCAGACCTCCCGCTGTGGCAACGGGCATAAAAAGAACCAATCCCGACAAAATTGTTTTTACCTATCAGGGTGATGGAGACATAGCTGCAATAGGTATGGCTGAAACTATTCATGCTGCAAACAGGGGAGAAAATATCACGATCATTTTTATCAACAATGCCAACTATGGAATGACAGGCGGGCAAATGGCTCCCACAACTTTGCTTGGTCAGGTTACAGAAACAACACCTTTTGGCAGGGACGCTAAAAGAGAGGGCTATCCCATACACCTTTGCGAGCTTTTGGCTAATCTCAAAGGCACCGTTTATCTTGAAAGGGTTGCACTTTATAATCCTCAAAACATCATCAAAGCTAAGAAAGCAGTCAAAAAAGCTTTCGAGTATCAAATACAAAACAAGGGGTTTTCTTTAGTGGAAATAATTTCAAACTGCCCCGTTGACTGGGGCATGACTCCTCTTCAATCAATAAAGTGGGTAGAGGAAACTTTTATAAAAGAGTTCCCGCTTGGTGTCATAAAGGACGAAAAATGAAAAACGAGATAATAGTTTCAGGTTTTGGCGGGCAGGGAGTGCTTTTGGCAGGTTTTTTGATAGCTCAAAGTGCTATGGAGCAGGGCTTAAACACCTCTTGGTTTCCTTCTTATGGGGCAGAAATGCGGGGCGGAACAGCAAACTCCACTGCTATCGTTTCAGACACAGAGATTGGTTCCCCTGTTTCTTTTAATCCAAATGCCTTGATAGCCCTAAGCCCGCAGGCGTTAGGCAAGTTTTTGCCAAAGTTAGCTAAAGGGGCAGCGGTGATCAGCCCTATTAAAACGGAGGCGGTGGGAGAGTTTGTATACCATTATATAGATGTCTTAAAAATCGCCTCGGATATTGGAAATATCAAAACGGCAAACATTGTTGCGGTAGGCGCTTTGAGTGCAGTGCTTAAAAAAGAGGCGGGTAACGGGATTTATATTCACAAAGAAAGCGTCTTTGCCGCCTGCAAAAAAGTCTTTGCCTCAAAACCCGACTTGATAGAGATAAACAAAACTGCGTTTTTGGCAGGGTATAACTTGATAAAGGACTAAAAAATGAAAATACGAGCTGCTAAAGTTAGCGATGTAAAAGAGATTCACAAGATTGTTGAATATTATGCCGACAATAAAGAGATGTTGCACAGACCGCTAAACGCTATTTATGAAAACATTCAAGAGTTTGTTGTGGTAGAGGAAAACGGAGAGATCATAGCCTGCGGTGCTTTGCATGTGGCTTGGGAAGATTTGGCTGAAATAAAGGCTCTTGCTGTTGTAAATGGGCAGACAAAAAAGGGGCTTGGCAGGCAGATAGTCGACAAGCTTGAACAAAATGCTGCGGATTTAGGAGTAAACAGAATTTTTACTTTGACCTTTAAGCCCATTTTCTTTGAAAAGTTGGGCTATAAACTCATCCCCAAAGAAACCCTTCCTCACAAAATATGGAGCGAGTGCATAAACTGCCATCTTTTCCCAGATTGCGGCGAAGTTCCATTACTAAAAGAGCTAAAAAAATAATCGTTTACAACGGTTCCTGCCCTTTCTGAGCTTTCTATCTATCGAGCAGCAGGTCTTGGTTTTTATAAGGAAAGCAAGTGAAAAAATTAAACAAGAATGTTTTATTTGCATTGATTGTCGTACTCTCCTTGATCCCGCCTGTTGCTTCTGCGTCGGTTGGGGAGGGGGGGCAAAATAATTCCGACATTCGTCAAGATGAATTGATAAGCCGTATCAAGGTCGTTGCTCCTCTTAGAGAACTGGGAAGACTTGTTAATAAAATTAAACACTCAATATATTATTTGGCTAATTTCAAAATGTTCTTTTCAGTATCGGATATTCGCTTGCTTTCGTATAAAAACAGAATTGTCGAAATAGCGGGTCATAATTCATACTGGGATATTATTGAAGAACATAAAGCAGCATACGGCACAGGTAGCAAAGAGCTTTTTGAAATAAGCCAAACAGTAGAAAAATTGAAATGTGTTCAGCAAGAAATAAACAAAAGAGGCAAAAGTTTTTTGGTCGTTTCGGGCTATTCAGGTTGGCAGGAAGTTTATGGAGACAAAATTAGCCCCTACTATCGATATTTTGAAAATTTTTACCAAGACGATGCTGATAAGATGAGAACAATGTTCAATGATTTCTTAAAAAAAGCCGACATAAATTATTTTAACAGCCATCTTTTTTTGGAAAATGTTGCAAAAACGACAGCATTAGACACAGTTTCTTTTTATGACAGCCACTGGAATCGTTACGGTGCAGGCTTAGTGATGATTGAGACTTTGACATATCTTAAAACGGTCTACAAAACGAATTGGGAACTTCCTCAAATTAAGTCGATAGAAATTTCAAGCACTCCGTCTTTTGATGAAGTAATGGGTCTCAAGCTGGTTCGTCTATTTCAACCATTAGAGAATAGTTTTATGCAAAAAGAACGTAACTTTCCCTATATCGTTTATGAAATTCCAATGAAGGAAAACGGGACAAAGGTTGCTTTGCTGGGGGATTCTTTTACTTGGCAATATGAAACACAGCTCAAAACCTCTCGATTTACCGACGCAAAAAACATATCGCTCTATGCTCACAGAGAAGAAGACATCAGGGCTGATATAGACAAAATCATCGACACAAATGATGTTATTATTGTCATTTACATAGAGAGTAATTTTTACGGTCAAACGTTCAAGAACATAGTGGATGTTTTTTATAACCATCTTCAGTAGAAAGTTGTTTTTATAAGGAGAAACTAAGGGAGAGACAAATGATTCCAAAAGGGTTTAAGGTTGGGGGAGTTGCAGCGGGCATATCATCTAAAAAAGGGAAATTGGATCTCTCCTTATTTATATCGACAGTGCCGGCAGTCTCGGCTGCAATGTTTACCTCAAATGTTGTCAAAGCTGCCCCAGTTTTATTTGACATCGAGCTTTCAAAAAATGCCGGCAAAATCTCAGGCATAATTGCCAATTCGGGCTGTGCAAATGCCTGCACGGGAAACTTGGGGCTAAAGAATGTTTCAAAGATGGTGTTATCTGTCGAAAAAACTTTCAAGCTTGCCGCAAATTCCGTTTTCTGTGCCTCAACAGGTATCATCGGTCAGCATATAATCCTGTCAGGTCTGCCTAAAGCGATTGTCTATTTAAAAGAGACCGTCGGTTCGTCAAAGGAAAATGAGGAGTCGGCAGTTTTGGGGATAATGACCACAGACACCGCTATAAAGAAGGCAAGCAAAACTATCAACATAGATGGAAAAGACATCACCATCTGGGGCTGCGTCAAAGGCTCGGGTATGATTTGCCCCGATCTAAAAGCTTTTCACGCCACTATGCTTTCATTTGTTTTGACAGACGCCGCCATAAGCAAAAGTTCTTTGCAAAAGGTTTTATCTTGTGCGGCAGATATGAGCTTTAACTGCGTAACCATAGACGGCGACACCTCCACAAATGATACTTTGATCGCTCTTGCTAATGGTCAAAGCGGTGCAAAACCCTTGAGCGGGAAAAATTTGGAGACTTTTGCAAAAGCTTTCAATGAACTTTGCTTGCAGCTGGCAAAAGGTATGGCTAAAGATGGAGAGGGGGCAACGAAGTTCATCGAAATAGAGGTCAAAAATGCAAAGAGCAAAGAAAATGCCAAAGCTATTGCCTCATCAATAGCCCTTTCCCCTCTTTTTAAGACTGCGATGTTTGGAGCTGATGCAAACTGGGGGAGAATTTTATCTGCGGCTGGTAAAGCGGGCGTAAATTTTGACCCTGCAAAGACAGACATTCATATTGCGGGCTTTCAAACTTTCCACAAAGGCAAGCCCGTCAAGTTTAGCGAGCAAGCTATCAAAAAAGAGCTGCTCAAAAATGAAATAAAAATTTGCGTTGACCTCCGTAGCGGGAAAGCAATGTCAAAATATTATACCTGCGACTTTTCTTATGACTATGTGAAAATAAACGGGGACTATAGAAGTTAGATCAACAAGGAGACGACAAATGACAGACGACGCAAAAGGCTATCACAAGGTTTCAGAAGCTTTGTATTTCTTAATTTTTGCATTCTCAATATCGATTATTTCTTTGCAGGTATTGATGACGGACATTATTGACAATTTTTCTTTGACAGGCTCGACGCAGGCAATGCTTCCATCAATGTTTTTGCTGGGCGGAACATTCTCTGTTTTGCTTATGCCTTTTATGAAAGGACGCATATCGAAGGCTTTCACGATGGCAGTCAGCTCTTGCGTGATGACTGGGCTGATGGCTTTGATAGGGTTTTCCCCTTCCTTAATATGGGCAGCAACTTTATGTTTGCTGCTGGGGCTTTTTGCGGGGTGGGTTGACAGCTATACCAATTCATCGATTGTCGATATTCATAAAGTAAACAGCCGCAAATATGTGGGCTACCTGCATGCAAGTTTTTGCATAGGGGCGATGGGTCTGCCAATGCTCATTCACTTTCTGATGAAAATGGGTTTTGATTGGCGAAAAGTGTGTTTTGTTTCAGCTTTGATAATGGGCTTGATAGCTTTTAAGTTCATCCGCACTACCTCCCAAAACAAAGATCAGATAAATGCAGACTCCGCCGAACCAAAACTGTCTTTTAAGGAGATAAAAACCTTTGCAAAAGACAAGTTTTATATAGCTATGGTTTTGTGTTATTCCTTCTTTTGCCTCAGCCAAAATGGAGTGTCGATATGGCTTTTCCACTACACCAGAACTGTCCACCCCAATGTGGAAATTTTAGCCTCTTTTATAGTGTCAGCTTTTTGGCTTGGCAGCTTTATCAGCCGGCTTGTTTATTACCGCATAAAGGTAAACACGATGAAACTTTTTATCTGCGGAATAACCATTTCAATAGCAGCCCATATCACCGGCATACTTTCAAATAGCCCGGTGCTGTTTTTAATAATGATCTTTGTCATGAGCTTGTCTAGCGGTTTTGGTTTCCCGTCTTTAGTAAACGAAACTCTTACCCACTATAGAGGCAATACCACTATGGCTTTGACGGGTCTGCATTTTGGCGGAAAGCTTGGGGCTTTCATTATGCCCTTGATTATGGGAGCAGTGGCAGTTTTTAATATCCATCTTGCTATGCTCATAAATGACATCGCCGCCGCAGTAGCTATCGCATCAGCGCTTGCGGCAATTTATCTGATGAAAAAGTCGACAAACAATATGCTCGGGCGCATAAAACCCATCAAGGTAGGGGCTTAATGAAAGCAAAGTCATTAAAAATATCGGCTATAGATAAAACTGCCTCAAAAAAAGTTGCCCAAATGGTCAAAAACGGCGGGGTGGCAGTGGTTCCAACTGAAACGGTGTATGGTTTTGCAGCTGATGTTTTTAATCTAAGCGCCAAAAAACGGATCTTTTCCCTCAAAGGGCGCAACTATAAAAAACCTCTCATCGCTATGGCTTATGATCTCGAAAGCCTAAAAATTTTAGTCAATATTTCAAAAGAAGCACTAAAGCTTGCCCAAACCTTCTGGCCGGGAAGGCTCACTTTAATTCTTAACACCACAAATATCGGGAAAATTGTTTCTGGGGGCAGGGCAGATATAGGGGTGCG
>JAITBH010000145.1 GCA_031283745.1 Candidatus Ectomicrobium neotermitis
ATTTTAATCCTCCTGCTTCAATCTAAAATTTCTTTTACTTTTGCATATACAGCGTCCGCAAATTTGCGGTGAGCCTCAGCGTCCATATGTAAGAGATCCGCCTTCGAGGGCTTTGCAAACTTGGCTGCATCAAGAAAATGGCACCCTGTGCTTTTAGCCAAATCCTCATAGAGCTTAGGTAGCTCGGAGAGTTTTTTTATAGAGCCGGCATCAAAAGCATCGCCATCTCTTTTAAGAATTTCTTTGTCTATTTCTATCGGTGAGACCAGCAAAATTTCTGGAGTTTTATAGTAATCACACTCAAAATCAAAAGTCTTTATCAGCCTGACAATCTCTTTCATAGACTTTGCGATGTTTGAACTTGTCAGGTTAAAACGATTTTTAAGATCATTTGTCCCAAGCATAATGATTATTAAATCTAAGGGTGAGTGGCTTGCTAAGCAGGGGAGCAGATAATTGCGGGAAGTTTTTGAGGGATTAGTGAAATCGTCGGTGAGTGTTGTTCTGCCATTGTAGCCCTCTTCGATGATGCGGTATTTGTCTCCTAAAAGAATTTGAAGCCTGCCCGTCCAACGAATGTCGAAGCTAAAACGATGACCGTTTTCGGGGTTATAGCCGTGAGTATTGCTGTCTCCAAAACACAGAATGTTTTTCATATCAGAACCCATTATTTTTTGCGGTTTCCTTTAGCCATAGCCCTGACTTTTTGATTGTCCTTTTTTGCGTCTTTAGATCTATGGATATGTAGCCGTATCTATTTTTATAAGCATTGTTCCAAGACCAGCAATCAAAAGCTGTCCAAACGTGATAGCCGATACATTTGCAGCCCTCCGAGATAGCTTTGTGCAGCCAAGACAGATGCTCTTCATAGAACTCAATGCGGTAATCATCGACGACAAAACCATTTTTGTCCATAAAACTTTCCTCGCCCGCAACGCCCATTCCGTTTTCTGAAATATACCACGGGATGTTGGGATATTTATTTTTTATATTGATTGCGATGTCATAAATGGCTTTAGGATAAATCTCCCAGCCGCGAGAAACGTTCATTCTCTTTTGGGGCCAGTCATAATCTTGAAAATAAATATCGGGCATCCACTGGGCTGTAAGCTCTTTTGGAAGTGCATCTTTTCTTGACTGAACACGTTTGGGGTGATAATAATTGACCCCGAGAAAATCGACGACATTGTCTTTTATTATCTGCTCTTCATTGGCTGTAGATTTCCATAAGACCTTGTCTTTTTTAAGCACCTCAACAAGTTTTGCGGGAAACTCGCCTTTGACCGCAGCGTCAAGAAAACTATTGTTAAAGAAATCGTCTACAAATTCTGCCGCCGCTTTATCTTCTGGGCTGTCCGTCGGAGTATAAGCAGGGGTGAGATTAAGAATTGTGCTAATCTGACCGCCGTTTTTGCCAACTTTTGACTGACGAAAAGCGTCTACCGTTTTAGATGTTGCCAAAGCGATGTTATAGATAATCTGCACCGCATCAGGACCGTGTCCGACATACTTTGGATAATGAAAACCATACAAATATCCCGCCTCGGGCTGAACTATCGGCTCATTTATCACTGCCCAATACTTCACTCTGTCTCCAAATAAATCAAAAGCTACCTTTGCGTATTTGACAAACAAATCCACCGTCTCTTTGCTAAGCCAACCTCCGTTTTTGTCAAACAGCTCGATGGGCATATCGAAATGATAGAGGTTCATAATCGGCAGAATGCCGTTGTCTAAAAGTGAATCGATAAGTTTGTCGTAAAACTCTTTGCCCTTTTTGTTGACAGAGCAGGTTTGAAAATCGTCTATCAATCGCGTCCACTGAATGCTTGTGCGCAAAGAGTTCATTCCTATTTCTTTCATCATCTTTATGTCTTGCTCATAATGGGTATAAAACTCGCTGGCGCTAAAAGGTCCAACACCGTCATAAAACTCTTGCGGACTTTGCTTAAACCAAAAGTCCATAACACTTAGATGGGGCTTATCGTGAAAGCCCTCCGATTGCGGGCCGGAAGTTGCTGCTCCCCACCAGAAATTTTTCAGAAATTGATACTTGATCATTTTTTTTCTCCATTTTTATTTGATTTTTGTTTTTGCCAATTTATCGTAAAGAGTGTCTTTTGAAAACAGCACTAAACAACAGTTGATGACAACAAAAACAAAGAAGATTATGTCCGCTTTTTTGAATAACTCAGGCGGCGCGATGACTGTTATAACCGTTGAAATAAAGATCATATTGGTTGTCAAAAGTTTGACTAAGCCCCTGATAATTATCTGCACAGAACTTAAAGGCTGATCGTCTGCTGAGGCAATCTGAAGCTTAAAAAACTGCTTTGAAAGTGTTTTGCCGTAAAAGAAAATCGGGCATATGCACTCATAAATTATCATTATCGCAAGCCCCATCATGGATACCGGTCTTGTAGATGATGAGAGCAAAGCCTGAATGTTTTCTGATGTGATCATCCCCACATTGTCTGTCTTGCTGATTAAGAAAATCCAGATGAAATATGACGCTATGATAGCGGCATAAGTGATTGCATAATCGACGACCAAACTAAAAAATCTTGAGGTTTTAATTCTTTTCATATTCTCTCCATCGCTTGCAAAAAAAAGACGGCGCCGCTAAAACAAAAGCGAGGCACCGTCCCTTTTTTTGCGGCGTTTGCTAAATTATTTTACTTCCTCAACCTCAACAGGAGCACTGGAATTTGCAGCTATGACGAAAGGTATGAAAATCACAATGTCGATAGCTAAACAAAGCACCTGATAAAGCCCTCCCATAATCGAACCAGTTCCAACTAACCCGCCAAAGAATAGCGGCATTGTCCAAGGAACCACATATTTAAAAATCGGAACTATCCCTAACTGTATCAAAATCATCCCAAGCACTGTGTTGACGAGAGGGGAAAGTATGTAGGGGATCAAGAGCAAGGGGTTTAATACGATTGGAATTCCGAAAGCCAAAGGTTCTTGAATGTTAAAGAGCATCGCCGGGGTAGCCAACTTTGCAACTGCTCTCCAATCCTCACGTTTTGAAACCAAGAAAATGGATATAGGCAAAGCAAGAACAAAACATAAGGTGGATTCAAAAAATCCATTGCTGAAAATATAGTTTGCCTCGCCTGTTTGGTTAGCAAGCTGTGCGGGAAAGTAGACCATATTCTGTATGACTGCCGTAACATTGTGGCCGTGAATACCAAACCACCAGAAAAACCAGATAAGGAACTGATAAAGCAATGCAAAACCCAAGCCTTGAGAAAAGTTCATCAAAGGTGCTTGCAAAATGGCATACAAAATATCGTTTAGTGCACCCGCACCCGCCCACTTCAATATAGATTGAAGCAAGGTAACAAGGAAAAGAACGATAAATGTAGGGATTATCACAGCAAAAGATTTAGATACCGCGGACGGAACGCTGTCGGGCAGCTTGATAATCAATTTAGGGTTTAATGAAAGTTTGACGAAAGCATAGGTGACAAATGAGGTTACGATGATTGAGGTTAAAACAGCCGATGCACCGAAATAACTCATCGGGAATGCACCGATAACAGCAGCCTCGGTTGTGCCGGTTTCAACAATTTCAACCAAAGTTTGGACAGTGTGGGGAGTAATTAAAAGGTAGGAAACTAAAGATACTGCTGCACCCAAGAGAGGCTCTTCGCTTTTCCACATTTTTGCAAGTCTGTAACCAAAGATTGTCGCTAACAAAAGTGAGAAAACGCCAAAGGTTACATTTACAACTGCTCCGCAAAGCCCTTGAATTTTCTGACAGACGCCAACAAAACCTGACGACATATAAGCATCACCAGAAAGACCAGTGATCGCGGCTCCGAGATTTAAGCCGTTGGGACCTAAAATTGTCCCCGTTGGTTCAAACACAACCCAGTTGAAAATGCCGAATATCGAACCTACGATAATAAACGGCAACAATGTGCTAAAAGAATCCCTCATGCACAACAAATAACGGTTGCTTGACACTACATTTGCAAGCGGCATCAGCAACTTTTCCAGTTTGGCAATAAAACTTTGCATTTTTTCCTCCTTATTTCTTGACTAAATCAAGAGCTTGTTGCAATACAGCCTGACCATTGATGGTTCCGTAGTGTCTCATATCAATCAAAGCAACAGGACACTTTCCATTAACAACTTTTTCTACATTAGGCCTCATATGCCTAATTTGAGGCCCGATCAAAACACAGTCAACTGCTTCCTTTGAGAGCAACTCCTCTAAAACTTCCACAGAATATGCGGCAACAGATGCCTCAATCTGCTTTTCCTGAGCTACTTTCTGCATTTTCTGAACTAAAACCGAAGTCGACATCCC
>JAITBH010000155.1 GCA_031283745.1 Candidatus Ectomicrobium neotermitis
ATACGATAGGCCGGCTGTCTAAGCTACATTAACAAGGAACGACTAATTAATGCAACCTAAATATTCTAAGCAACTATGGAGCTAAAAGAAATAAGAGAAATTGTGTCGGAAATTCTAAACGACATTGAGAAAAATAGGTATAAGCTGACGTACAGAAAGTACGAAACATTTTTTGATCGGCTTGGAATGCTTCAAAGACGGAATTTTCCAGTCTTGAAAAGGTTAGATAACCAGCTAAAAAAGCACAACATCACGCTGTGGATTGGGAAAGAGCCTGTGAAGAAAATAACTTTCATTCCCAAAGGTGAAACCATAACATTTAGGTGTGAAGAAGACGAAGATAAAATTCAGGAGATTGAATACCAACATGCGGGGACAGTTAATATTGAAAACAGCGAAAGCAAAATAGAACTTTACCAGCACCAGAAAGAAGCGTTTAGTAACCTTCAGAATAGCATTATAAAATCAAACAAGGACTCCTTTGCCGGGCTGTTGGTTTTACCTACAGGAGGAGGTAAAACGCTCACTGCTGCATACTGGATTGCGAAAAATATTTTGGATAAAAATAAAAAGGTACTGTGGGTAGCTCATCGGCATGAATTGCTGGCTCAAGCCCAAAAAACTTTTGCTGAAAAGCTTGCCTACAAAGATATTTTCACAAACAGGCAGAGCTTTAACTACCGGATTCTTTCCGGTATTCATGACAAGCCCGTCCATATTAAACCAACGGACGATATTATCATTTCAAGCAAAGACAGCCTGAACACCGGATTCTCCTACCTGCACCGAAATTGGATAGAAAAAAACAATGCAAGTGAAATATTTTTAGTTGTTGACGAGGCGCACCATGCCACCGCAAAAACGTACAGAAAGCTCATTTCAAAGCTGAAAAGTAGCGTCGCGCAGCTTCGAATACTTGGCTTAACAGCAACACCTTTCAGAACTGCAACTGATGAACAGGGGTTGCTAAAAAAAGTTTTCCCCGACGATATTGTTTATAAGATAGACCTCCGGTCGCTAATCAGGCTTGGTATTCTTTCGGAGCCACACTTTGAAGAAATCAGCACAGGTCAAGATATAATTAAACAATTTGAGCTATCCGAAAAGCAAATCAGAGAGCTCAATTCCAAGTTTGGTGATTTTTCTGCCATCTTGGGAGATAACATTTCGACCTCTATTGCCAACAATAAAGAAAGAAATCATACGATTGTAAATCAATACGTTACAAATAAACGAAAGTATAAGCAAACCATTGTTTTTGCCTTAAATGTCGATAATGCCATTGCGTTGAACACCTTGTTTAAGAAAGCCGGTGTGAAATCCGACTATATTGTGTCTTCTATTAAAGATATGGTAACAGGCGTAACCATCTCGAACAAAGACAATAAGCGCAAGATGGAAAAGTTTAGGCGTGAAGAGCTGGAGGTTTTAATCAATGTAGAGATCTTGACTGAAGGCGTGGACGTTCCCAATGTCCAGTCCGTATTTCTTGCTCGCCAAACTGTTTCAACAATTCTTATGACGCAGATGATAGGAAGAGGGTTGCGGGGACCCAAAGCCGGCGGAACAAAAGAAGCGTATATCGTAAGCTTTGTTGATGATTGGCAAAACAAAATAGCATGGGTCAATCCGGAGAAATTATTTATTGAAGAAAATGTTGACTTTAAGGATGATGACGTTGAAACTAAACGCCAAATTATCCGACTTGTTGCTATTAGCAAAATAGAAGAGTTTGCCATTTTAAGCAACCAAATCATTGAACCTCAAATAAAGGAAGAGCTGGAAAAACTCGCCTTTATTGAGCGTATTCCTTTGGGAATTTTTCATTTCCGATTTTTGAAGAATAACTCCGATGGGCTACCCGAAGAAAAAATATGCGAAGTATTGGTGTATGATAATGTTCATCAAGCGTACATGGATTTTGTGGCCGAACTGCCCCACCTGTTTAACTACTACGGTTTGAACGAAAGAAATTCTTTGACCGATGAAGAGCTGGACTACTACGCAGCAGAAGTGGAGCAGAAATTCTTTAATACATGCCTGAAATATCCTGCATACCACCTTCAAGACATCAAAGATATTCTACAATATTACGCAATACAAGACGTAAAACCAACATTTATTGATTTGAAAGACAGGGAGAAATATGATGTTGATAAAATTGCAGAAAGCATTGTAGAAAACAATCTAAGCGAAGCTGAAAAAATCAAGTATATAAACCAAGAATGGAGTAGCGGCGAAATCGCTTGGCAAACGTTTTTCAACTTCAGCAAAAAACTTTTTTTAGATGAAATAGACCTTGCCAAACGGAGGTATTGCTATCCTGAATTATATGGGAAAAATTCAGTCATTCCGCAAAATATAAAAGAGTTGAGAAAATTAGAAGAGTTGAACCTTCATGAATTAACTCAAACAAATCCTGAACATGGAAATTGGCTGAAAAATGAGGTGTTTAAAAAATATACCGATAAAAATGGCTTTTATTTTTGTGCAAACAGTGGCTATAGAAGCAAAAACAAGTTAGATTTTCAGATAGATCACATCAAACCCATATCTCATGGTGGGCTAACAGTACTTGAAAACCTTCAGCTGTTAACAAGGAAAGAGAATGCAAGAAAGGGTGCAAAATAATTGTACTTGATATTCGCAAGGGTTTGTGGAGTGAAATGATGCTTATTCACTTCCTCAAATATTGCTACCAACTCGAAAAACGTCATAGGTAGAAAACCCCCACTCACTCAATAAAATAAAGAGTAATATGAACCAAATTTATTCAGCTATACCCAGCGGAATCGTCAAAAAAAATGCACATTCCGCTGGGTATAAAAAATTATACTTGGCGGAATAGATAGAAAAAATGCCTTATTGTATTTTTCGTATATTGCTTATATTTATATGCTTAAATGCAATTTGTGAGCTTATACCCAGCGGAATCGATAAAAAAAATGCACATTCCGCTGACTATACCAATTTACATTTTGATAGATGAATTATGCTACTTCTATTTTTAGTGCGCATAGTCAGCGGAATCGTCAAAAAAAATGCACATTCCGCTGACTATACCAATTTACATTTTGATAGATGAGTTCTGCTACTTCTATTTTTAGTGCGCATACCCAGCGGAATCGATAAAAAAAATGCACATTCCGCTGATTATAAAAAAATGTTTGTATCTTTGTAGCACGTAAGCATATCAGGTAATGAAGATAGTAGGCAGAGAAAAGGAACAAGCGATTTT
>JAITBH010000010.1 GCA_031283745.1 Candidatus Ectomicrobium neotermitis
TCTACCGTGGGCGCAGGAAACTTGAGAGGACTCGTTCTTAGTACGAGAGGACCGGAATGAACATACCTCTGGTGTTTCGGTTGTTCCGCCAGGAGCATTGCCGAGTAGCCAAGTATGGATGAGATAAACGCTGAAAGCATATAAGTGTGAAACTCACCTCAAGATAAGGTTTCCCTTAAGGGCACTTGAAGACTACAAGTTTGATAGGCTGGAAGTGGAAGTACAGTAATGTATGTAGCTAACCAGTACTAATTGCCCGTTTGGCTTGGTCGCATTATTTAAATCCATTTATTTTGCAGTAAATAGCAGATAACGATTTATCTTTATTGATTAAAGTTTTTCCGGTGGTTATTCCAATGGGGACACACCCGATCTCATTCCGAACTCGGAAGTTAAGCCCATCAGGGCCGATGGTACTTGGACCGCAGGGTCCCGGGAGAGTAGGTCGCCGCCGGGATTTATTGTAAAAAGGATATTCGTTTAATATAAACTTAACTCGTTTTTCTGTTGAAAGCATGAGCGGAGATTTATATAAATGAATATCCTTTTATTAAATTCATATGAAGTCAGAGACAGTAAGATGCTGTTTAAGCATTAAAAATAAAAATCTTACCGAGACTGAAGAATAAAAAAGCAAGCATCCTTTTATACTTCTCTCTACGGGGAGAAGTTTTTTTGTTTTAGAGGGGGTAATAAGGCAATGCCAAGTAAAAAAAATGAAGAAGCAGTAGAACAACTAACCAATAAATTCAAGTCTATGAAAGGAATGATATTAACACAATATCATGGTCTTTCGGTCTCAGATATTTCAGATCTTAGGGCAAAACTTCGTTTGCATAAAAGCGAATATGTCATCGTAAAAAATACCTTGAGTGAACTTGCATTGAAAAAAATAGGGGTTGATGCTGGAAATAATTTTTCTGGTCCAACAGCTGTTGTTTTCCAAAATGGTGATGTAGCGGGGACGGCAAAAACATTGGTTGATTTTATTAAGACGCATGACAAATTGAAAATTAAGTCTGCGTATATGGATGGTAAATTTGTTGATGAAAGCATAGTTAGACAGCTTTCAGCATTACCTTCAAGAGATGTTTTGATAGCACAAATGTTGGGCAGTTTGAATGCCCCAATATCTGGTTTTGTTAATGTTTTAGCGGCAAATATAAGGGCGGTAGTAACAGTTTTAAGTGCTATAAATAAGAAGCAGTCGGTAGCATAACTTTATTAAAAGAATGCAAAACTATGGAGGATAAAATGGCAGAATTATCAAAAGAGCAGTTGATTGAAGCAATCTCGAAGTTGACAGTTATTGAGCTTTCGGAACTAGTGAAAGCATTAGAAGAAAAGTTTGGAGTTTCTGCAGCGGCTCCTGTGGCTGTTGCTACAGCGGCAACAACAGGTGGTGCGGCTCCTGCGGCAGCTGAAGAAAAAGATGAATTTACAATTGTTTTAACAGCAGCAGGTGCAAACAAAATAAATGCGATTAAGGTTGTCAGAGAAATTACTGGTCTTGGCTTAAAAGAAGCAAAAGACTTGGTAGAGGGTGCTCCTAAAACTGTAAAAGAGAGCGTTGCCAAAGCTGAAGCCGAAGAGATTAAAAAGAAATTTGTTGATGCAGGTGCAAGTGTTGAACTTAAATAAATTCGAACTAAAAAATCTTTATGTTTAACAACAGTTAAGTATTTATTTGTTGTGCATTTGAAAGCATGCACACAGCAAAAATTATGGATAAATAGGTTAAATTAAAAATATGAACAAAATAAATTTTGGAAAAATAAAAGCCCCTATAGATCCTCCTCTTCTTTTGAAGATGCAAAAAGATTCGTATTCTGATTTTTTACAAAAAGATGTAGCACCTGACAAAAGAAAAGTTAAGGGTTTAGAGGGAGCATTCAGAGATACTTTCCCTGTAATGAGTTCAGATGAAACCTTGAGTTTGGAATATGTTTCTTATTCTTTTGGCACCCCTAAATACTCTGTAGGAGAGTCAATTGTAAGAAATGAGACATATGCAGTTCCTTTAAGAGTTAAATTAAGACTCGTTCACAAAAGAGAAGACGGAAAAGACGACGAATTGTCAGAACAAGAAGTATATTTTGGCGACATTCCTTTAATGACAGAAACTGCTACCTTTATCGTAAACGGTGCCGAGAGAGTTATTGTGAGCCAGATTCACAGATCTCCCGGCATTATTTTTGAGGATGACGAGGAAAGGAGAGTTTCTGTTTTAGGGAAACCTTTGTTTTTTGCAAGGATAATTCCTTACAAAGGTGCTTGGATAGAATTTGAGTTTGATGACAAGAACGGCTTGCTGTATGTCAGAATTGACAGAAAGAAAAAGTTTCTTGTTTCAACTTTTTTACGTGCATTGGGCTATGAGAGCGACGAAGATATTTTGAAGCTTTTTAATGAAAGCAAAGAAATTTCTTTGGATTCAGCTTTTCTTTCTAACACAAGCTATTACAACGCTGAGGATATTTTCAATCCTAAAACAGGCGAAGTTGTTCTTGATGCGGGCAAGGAATTGAATGAAGATATTGCACAGAAATTGCGTGATCAAGGGCTAAGCAAAGTTCGCATCTTGAAAGATATAACTATCCCTTTGACAATAAAAAAAGATCCGATAAAAACTCAAAAAGAGGCACTGAGCTACATATACAGAGCCTTAAAAGCACAAGAGTTTATTATGCAAGATAGAGCACAAGGCTTTATAGACGAGTTACTTTTTAAGTCTATAAAGAGATACGACTTGTCTGCTGTCGGCAGATATAAAATTCTAAAAAAGTTATCCCCATTTTTTGAGTATTATGCCAACAATTTTAAGATGCCCATCCCCTCCGAAAACAAAAGAACATTAACAAGAGAAGATATTGTTGTAACGATCAAATATCTTTTAACTCTTTACAATGGCGGCACAGAATTTAGGGAAGGTGAGCATTCCATTAAGATAGGCTTAGATGATATAGACCACTTGGGCAACAGACGCGTTCGTTCGGTTGGAGAGCTTTTGGAGAATCAGATAAAGGCGGGATTGTTTCAGATGTCGAGGTATGTCAAAGACTATATGAACAATCAGGATAAGGCCAATCTTACTCCAAGGGTGCTTGTAAATATAACGCAATTTGTTTCTCACATAAAAAAGTTTTTTGCGACCTCCCAGCTCTCCCAGTTTATGGATCAAATAAACCCGTTAGCGGAGCTAACTCACAAAAGAAGACTTTCGGCTTTAGGACCTGGTGGTTTAAATAGGAAGAGAGCAGGTTTTGAGGTTAGGGATGTTCACCATACTCACTATGGGCGTGTTTGTCCTATCGAAACTCCAGAAGGGCCAAACATCGGTTTAATAACATCGTTGTCAACTTTTGCACGGGTAAATCCCTATGGTTTGATAGAAACCCCTTACAAAAAGGTTGAACGTGGTATTGCTACTGACAAGATTGAATATTTGACGGCAGATCAAGAAGACACATATTTCATTGCTCAAGCCAACACTCAATTAGGCACTGACGGGAAAATTTCATCCGATTCTGCTCACGGGCGTAGAAGAGATTCTGTTGAGTTTCAGCCAGTCAACAAAGTGGATTACATGGATATTTCTCCTATGCAGGTTATATCGGTTTCGGCCGCATTGATTCCTTTTTTGGAACATGATGACGCAAACCGTGCCTTGATGGGGTGCAATATGCAAAGACAAGGTGTCCCTTTGTTGGTTACCGAAGCACCTTTGGTGGCTACGGGCATTGAGGAAAAGGTTGCAAGAGATTCTGGTGTTGTTTTGGTTTCTGATGTAGACGGGGAAGTTGTGTCAGTATCGTCTGATGAGATTATTGTCTATTCAGACGTTCAGAAAATTCATGTCTATAAACTGAAAAAATATCTTCGTTCCAACCAAGATACCTGCATAGATCAAAAACCTCTCGTCAAAACAGGCGACATAATAAAAAAAGGTCAGATTATTGCCGATGGTCCTGCCACAAAGGACGGTCAGCTGGCTTTAGGGCAGAACTTGCTGGTGGCTTTTATGCCTTGGGACGGATACAACTTTGAGGACGCAATGTTATTGTCTGAGAAGCTGATAAAAGACGACAAATTTACGTCGGTTCATATCAGGGAATTTGAAACAGAGGCAAAAGAGACAAAAAGTAAACCTGAGGAGATAACAAAAGATATACCGGGCATAAGTGCTGAGGCTCTTTTGAACCTTGATGAAAACGGGATTATAAAAGTCGGCTCTATGGTTCAACGGGGAGATATTTTGGTCGGAAAAACTGCCCCCAAAACGGATCAGCAGACCTCCCCGGAGATGAGGTTTATACATGTTCTGTTTGCTAAAAAAGCAGAGGATGTTCAGAATGTTTCTTTGAAGGTTCCGCCGGGAACAAGCGGGCGCGTCATTGGTGTGAGGGTTTTTGTAAGGCACGAAAAGTTAAATGAAAAAGACAGAAAAAATAGGCTTGAAGAACTCCAAAATACCTATGAAGCGACTAAAGTTAAGTTGCGCAAAGACAAAAAAGAACAGATAGCTAACTCTAAAAGTACCAGCAAAGACAAAATCGAAGCTCTTTATAAGAAAAGAGAAGAGATATTGAAGAAACAGTATATTTCTGAAAAAGAGAGATTAGAACTCGGCGACGATTTGCCTGTTTCAGTCAACAAAAAAGTCAAAGTTTATATCGCCTCGAAAATGAAGGTGCAGGTAGGCGACAAACTTGCCGGCAGGCATGGCAACAAAGGTATTGTCGCAAGGATACTTCCTGAAGAGGATATGCCTCATCTTCCCGACGGCTCCCCAGTTGACTGTGTTCTTTCTCCTCTTGCTATTCCATCGCGTATGAATGTCGGTCAGTTGCTTGAGATGATGCTTGGCTGGGCGGGTAAAGAGCTTGACACTCAAATGATCACCCCCGTTTTTGACGGGGCAAGCGAAGCTCAAATAAAGGAATATGTTGAAAAGGCTAAGGATAAATTGATCGATATAAAAAAGCAGTCGCTTGTAGCTCGTGGATTAAAAGGCAAAGAGCTTGATGATGCGATTGAAAAATTCACCAAAGAAAGCATTCCCACTAACGATTGCAGGGTTACCCTTTATGACGGCAGAACAGGCGAACCGTTTATGGAAAAAGTAACGGTCGGCGTGATGTATGTTTTGAAGCTTAACCACTTGGTAGAAGACAAAATGCACGCAAGGTCGACAGGTTCTTATTCTCTCATAACGAGGCAGCCGCTTGGAGGCAAGGCTTTATTGGGCGGGCAGCGATTTGGAGAAATGGAAGTCTGGGCAATCGAGGGCTACGGTGCTGCCAACATTCTTAGAGAATTTTTGACGCTTAAATCTGATGATGTTGAGGGAAGGGTTAAGATGTATGACTCAATAATCAGGGACGAGCCTATAGCAGAACCGGGAATTCCAGAATCGTTTAAGGTTTTAGTGAGCGAGTTGAAGGCATTAGGTCTTAATGTAGAGCTTCTAAACCTCAATCAGAATGCAAAACAAGAAAAAACTAAAGGTACAAAAAACAAATGAAAATAAATTCGCAGACACACAAAAAGAAAGCAGATGCATTAAATTTCTCGAACTTTAACGCAGTTCGGCTCACAGTGGCGAGTCCCGAATCGATAAGGGAATGGTCTCATGGCGAGGTAAAAAAGCCGGAAACCATAAACTACAGGACATTTAAGCCTGAACGTGAAGGATTATTTTGCGACAGAATTTTCGGTCCTATCAAAGATTGGGAATGCCATTGCGGGAAATACAAGAATTCCAAATACAAAGGGACTATTTGCGACAGATGCGGAGTTGAGGTTACGGAATCAAAGGTTAGAAGAGAACGGTTCGGACATATAGAACTTTCTGTTCCAGTTGCTCATTTGTGGTTTTTGAAAAAATCCCCTTCAAGAATTGGAAGTATGCTCAACATGAAAACTTCCGACTTAGAAAAGGTTGTCAACTACACGAAATATGTGGTTACCGACACACTGATAGATCGTGCCGGCATGTCTTCTTTCCTCAAAAAAGGAATGTTGTTAGCTGAGAGGGAGTTCGATTTATTCAAATACGGCATTAAAAGCATTATGGTTAAAGAAAATTTTAAAAACATTCTTGACGGCATGGTTGTGAGTGAATTGGGCTTAGAAAACAACAAGAAGAATGACCTCAAACAAATAAAAAAGATAATCAGGTATCAGGCTACTCAGTCTAATGTATCAAGCGAAGATGCGGCAAAAACAGTTTTGGCTAATATCGAGAAAGGCGATACCTATTATAAGTGCTATTTCAGATCGCACCGCACATACTATTATTCTGATTTGGACGCTCTAAACTATGTCAAACTTAAAGCAATTCTGGATGAAAACATTGAAAAAAATGAGTTGGTTTCTATTGATGAAATGGACAGGAAGATAAAGATAGAGTTTTTTGATGTAGACAAAGATAAAGATTTTTGCGACATGAGAAGAAACAGTGAGATCTTAAAGCCTTATGAGGGGTATTTGAGAATTGAAGCGGCAAAGATAGAAACCCCTTTCATCAAAGATTTTTCTGATGAAAAGAGATCCTTGATTCTTGAGGAAAGCGACATTAAAAAGTTTCAAGAAGGCTTTGGCGACGAGGTAAAGGTAGACATCGGCGCCACTGCTATAAGAAGATTGTTAGAGGAGATAGACTTAGATCAGAAAGCCCAATCTCTCCGCGACGAGATTAAAGACACAAAAACAGGCGCCGAGAGGGCGGTTTTAATTAAAAAACTCAGATTGGTGGAAGGTTTCTTGACCTCCAAAACTCGACCTGAGTGGATGATAATTACCGTTTTGCCTGTTTTGCCCCCAGAATTAAGGCCTTTAGTTCCTCTTGACGGCGGGCGCTTTGCAACCTCAGATCTCAACGATTTGTATATCAGGATTATCAATAGAAACAACAGACTTCGCCATATTGAGCAGCTGAAGGCCCCTACCGTCATGATAAACAATGAAAAAAGGTTGCTGCAGGAAGCTGTGGATGCCTTAATAGACAATGATTCAAGACCTCGACCAGTGATGGGTGCAGGCGGGCGGGCACTAAAATCTTTGTCGGACACTCTTAAAGGGAAGCAAGGCCGCTTTAGACAGAATTTGCTTGGAAAAAGAGTCGATTATTCAGGTCGAAGCGTTATCATTGTCGGCCCGAATTTGAAGCTTAATCAGTGCGGTTTGCCTAAAGAGATGGCTTTAGAGCTATTTAGACCCTTCATTATTAAAGAGCTGATAAAACAGGAAAATGTAACCTTGAAATCTGCAAAGGGAATGCTTGAGAGAGGGGATGCGAAAGTTTGGAGTATTCTCGAAAAGGTAACCAAAGGTCATCCTGTGATGTTAAACAGGGCGCCAACTCTCCACAGACTTGGAATTCAAGCCTTTGATCCCGTTTTGATAGAGGGCAAATCAATCCAGTTGCACCCTTTAACTTGTGCGGCTTTTAATGCCGACTTTGACGGGGATCAAATGGCAGTCCACCTCCCTATATCCATAGAAGCTCAGCTTGAAGCTAAGGTTTTGATGATGGCTACAAGAAATATCTTGTCTCCAGCGTCTGGAAAACCGATAGCGGTGCCTTCTCAGGATATGGTTTTGGGTAGTTGCTTTTTAACCAAAGAAAAACCCGGTGTTGTGGGAGAGGGAAAGATATTTTCGTCTGTTGAGGATGTTATCAGTGCCTACCAAGCGAGAAAAATTGATTTGCAGGCAAGAATCAAGGTTGTTGGGATAACGAATATAAGAGACAAAAAATTAAAAGATAATGAGCAAAAAGATATTTCCAAGTGGAAAAATTATCGCTTGCTCGACGGACAAGAAATCATAAATTATACGACCGTAGGCAAGATTATTTTCAATGAACACTTGCCCAAAAAGGAAGACGGCACTTACGCTTTAGGTTTCCAAAACCAAAATATGACTAAAAGAGAACTCGTTGCCATTGTTGATAGGTGTTATAAAGAATTGGGTCAGTATGAGACAATTACCCTCTTAGACGAGATAAAAAAGGTGGGTTACGAGTATGCGACGCGGGCAGGAATTTCAATTTCTATAGATGAGATGATAATTCCGCCCAAAAAAGAAAAATTGGTTAAGGATGCCAAAACCGCCATTAAAGCTATCGAAAATCAGGCAAAACAGGGAATAATCACCGAGAGTGAACGCTACAACAAAATTATAGACATCTGGACGAAAGTAACCGACGAAGTTGCCGATATAATGTTTGATGAAATGAAAAAAGATGAAACCAAGCCGCTAAAAGAGGGGAGCAATCGTTTCAATTCAATCTATATGATGGCTGATTCGGGTGCAAGAGGTTCAAGGCAGCAGGTCCGTCAGCTAGCAGGTATGCGCGGGCTGATGGCAAAACCTCAAAAGAGGCTTACCGGCGGCGTTGGAGAAATCATCGAAACTCCAATTATTTCGAATTTTAGAGAAGGGTTGACTGTTTTGGAGTATTTCATTTCGACTCACGGCGGGCGCAAAGGATTGTCTGACACCGCCCTGAAAACAGCCGAGGCGGGTTATTTAACGAGGAAGCTGATAGATGTGGCTCACGATGTGGTAGTCAGGGAAGATGATTGCAAAACGGTAAACGGTGTGTTTATTGGAACCTTGCAAAGCGGAGACGAAGTGGTTGAAAAGATAGACGAGAGAGTTGTGGGCAGAATAGCTCTTGATAATGTGGTTGATATAGTTCACGACGAACTTATTATCAAAAGAGGGGAGCTGATAACCCCCGATAAAGCTAAGAAATTGGTTGATGCGGGCATCGACAAAATAGGCATCAGAAGCGTGCTAACTTGCGAGTCCGAACACGGTGTTTGCTCTAAGTGTTATGGGGTAAACCCAGCAACCGGAAAAATGGTTGAGGTTGGCGAAGCGGTCGGAATACTTGCAGCCCAATCAATAGGCGAACCGGGAACCCAGCTAACCTTGAGAACATTCCATATCGGAGGAGCCGCCAGCCGCGTTGTGCAGAGATCTGAAATTTATGCTGAAAACGACGGAGTGGTTAACTATCACAACCTCAAATCAATCAAAAATAGAAATGGGGAAATAATAGTTTTGAGCAGAAATACCGAGCTTGAATACACAGAAAGCCTCATACACCGCAAACAAACATATCAAGTCCCTTATGGAGCAATAATAAGACTTCAAGACGAGCAAAAAGTAGAGCTGAAAATGGATGCTGCCACTGGGATGAAGTCGAACACTTTAATCGCAAAATGGGATCCTCACTCTAAGCCCATCATCACTGAATTTGACGGGACGATAGAGTTTGTAGATGTTAAGGACGGTGTTACTCTGCAAAAGGAAAAATCAAAAATATCGGGTCAAATTGAGAGAGTGATTATTGATCAGCCTGGCGGAAAGCATAGACCAAGAATCGTTGTTAAAAAATCAAACAAAGAAACTACAGAATACCCTTTGCCGGTGGATACGACCCTTGTTGTTCAAAATGGAGACAAAGTTGTTGCCGGCGATGTTTTGGCGAAAATTCCTTTGGAACTTTCTAAGTCAAAAGACATCACAGGCGGACTTCCGCGTGTTACAGAGTTGTTTGAGGGTAGAAGATCAGACAACGTAGCAGTTGTTTCTGAAATAGATGGAACTGTCCACCTTGCCGGCCCTAGCAAAAAGGGTAGCATCAAGGTTATAGTTACAAACCAAGATTCGGACATGAGCAAGGAGTATTTTGTCCCGGTAGGTCGGCATTTAGAGGTTTATGAAGGCGACACCGTAAAAGAGGGAGATCCTCTTTCTGATGGGGTAATAAATCCACACGACATACTCAAAGTTAAAGGACCAAAAGAGGTTCAGGAATACCTTGTCAACGAAATTCAACAGGTATACAGACTGCAGGGTGTGACCATAAACGATAAGCACATTGAGATAATAGTTAGACAGATGTTGTCAAACGTGAGAATTATCGATTCGGGCGACAGCAGATTCCTTAACGGCGAAATTGTTTCCAAGTATAAATATGAAATGGAGAAGAAGTATGTTAAGGAGATGAACGGGAAAGTTCCATCATCCCAGCTAATTTTGCTGGGAATAACCAAAGCCTCACTATCATCCGACTCGTTTATTTCTGCGGCATCTTTCCAAGAAACAACGAAAATTTTGACGGAAGCCGCGGTTTCTGGACAAATAGACCCGCTCAGGGGTCTCAAAGAAAATGTTTCCATCGGTCATCTAATTCCAGCGGGAACAGGTCTTGTTACTGGTAAGTAAGAAAAAAAGAGGCAGTAAATTTAGTAGGATCAACAAATGTGTCAAATTTTAATATTCCTCGCCTTTTGACCAATAAAATAGGCGAGAAAAGAAGGAAAACATAATGCCAACGATCAATCAATTGATTGCAAGAGGAAGAAAAGAAACAACCAGAAAAACCAAGTCTCCAGCTCTAAAAAATTGCCCTCAACGTAGAGGTGTTTGCACTAGAGTTTCAACAATGACGCCTAAAAAACCTAATTCGGCTTTAAGAAAGGTCGCAAGGGTAAGGTTAACATCAGGGTATGAAGTATCATCGTATATTCCCGGAGTGGGGCATAATCTTCAAGAGCATTCCCTTGTTCTTATTCGCGGAGGCCGTGTGAAGGATCTACCGGGTGTTCGTTACCACATTATAAGAGGGACTCTTGATACAACTGGGGTTGATGGACGTAAGCAGTCAAGAAGCAAATATGGTGCTAAAAAGGCTAAAGCAGCAGCAAAATAAATTATAAATATCCCTTCTACAGGGGTTAAAGAAAGAGGAAGAGGTAAATATGCCACGCAAAGCGTTAAAACCAAGAGAAAAAAGAGGGTTGCCTGACGGAGATTCGAGATATAATTCTGTAATGGTAGCAAGGTTTATAAGCAAGCTAAATTTTAGAGGTAAGAAAAGCACTGCTGAAAGGATTATGTATGATTCTTTTGATATAATAAAAGAGAAGTCAGGGGAAGATCCCGTGAGCGTTTTTAATAGAGCGATAGAGAATATCAGACCTTTAGTTGAAGTTAGACCCCGTAGAGTAGGCGGGGCGACCTATCAGGTCCCAATGGAAGTTCCAGCACCTCGTTCCACAACACTTGCAATCAATTGGCTCATAGAAATAGCCAGAGGCAAGACAGGTAAACCTATGTGCGAAAGGCTTGCACAGGAGATTCTTGACGGGAGCAAAAAAGAAGGTGCTGCAATAAAGAAAAGAGAAGATACTCACAAAATGGCTGAAGCAAACAAGGCTTTTGCCCACTACAGATGGTAAAGCAACAGGCGACGTTTGGCTGGGATGTTAAATTTAGAAAGTTAATATACAAAGGAAAAGAATAAAATGGCGAGAGAATTTCCGTTACAGAAAATTAGAAATTTTGGGATTGCGGCTCATATCGATGCTGGTAAAACGACTACTACCGAGAGAATCCTATTTTATACGGGCAGAACTCATAAAATTGGTGAAGTTCACAATGGCGTTGCAGTTATGGATTGGATGGCACAAGAGAGGGAGCGCGGAATAACAATTACTTCAGCGGCCACTTATTGTAAATGGCAGGATATGCAGTTTAATATCATTGACACTCCCGGACATGTTGATTTTACTGTTGAGGTCGAAAGATCTTTGAGAGTTTTAGATGGAGCAGTTGTAGTGTTTGATTCTGGCAACGGGGTAGAACCTCAGTCTGAAACAGTCTGGCGTCAGGCCGACAAGTATGGCGTTCCAAGAATTATTTTTTCAAACAAAATGGACAAAATAGGTGCAGATTTCTTTATGGTTATAAATGACATAAGAGAAAAATTGGGAGCAGTTCCGCTTCCGCTGCAGATTCCAATAGGTGCAGAATCCAATTTTATAGGTGTGGTTGATTTGGTAACCATGAAAGCTATTATTTGGTCTGACGAGGATTTGGGAGCTAAGTTCGATATAGTTGACATTCCTAAGGAATTGGAAGATAAAGCTCTCCATATGCGGGGTGAATTGATAGAACTTGTTGCGGATTATAGCGACGATGTTATGAATAACTTTATGGAAGGCAAAGATTCCACCGTTGCTCAAATTAAACAGGCCATCAGAAATGCAACGCTTCAGATAAAGTTGATCCCAGTTCTCTGTGGTTCGGCATTTAAGAATAAGGGCGTTCAGCCTATGCTTGACGCTGTTTGCGATTATTTGCCTTCTCCTTTAGACAGAAAGGCATTCAAGGGCATAAATCCTGAAAAGGGAGAGCCAGACACGAGAGAAGTTGATGACAAGGCGCCTTTTAGTGCTTTAGCTTTTAAGATTCAGGCAGATCCTTTTATTGGAAAGTTGACTTATTTTAGGGTTTATTCGGGGCAGCTCGAAAGCGGTTCATATGTTTATAATCCAGTTAAGAACAATAAAGAGAGGATTTCGCGTATAGTTCGCATGCACTCAAACAATAGAGAGGAAATTAAATCTGTTAACACGGGTGATATAGCAGCTGCCGTCGGATTAAAAAATACAAGCACGGGAGATACTCTTTGCGACGAGACAAAACCCATTTTGCTGGAATCGATGGACTTTCCAGAACCTGTAATTGATGTTGCTATAGAGCCGAAATCAAAAGTTGATGAAGAAAAACTTGGTGTTGCTCTTAACAGGTTAGCAGAAGAAGATCCTACTTTTAGAGTTAGAACGAACGAAGAAACCAACCAAACCATTATAGCCGGGATGGGCGAGCTTCATCTGGAGATTCTCGTCGACAGAATGAAAAGAGAGTTTAATGTTCAAGCTAATGTCGGAAGACCTCAGGTGGCTTATCGCGAGACAATAAAAAAGTCTCAAGAGGCAGAGTCGAAATACATCAGGCAGACAGGCGGGCGCGGGCAGTATGGACATGTTGTTTTGACGGTTGAACCTCAGGATGCCGGCAAAGGATATGAGTTTGTTAATAAAATTGTCGGAGGAGTGATCCCAAAAGAATATATACCAGCGGTAGACAAAGGCATAAAAGAGGCATTGTCATCAGGCACATTAGCGGGTTATCCTGTTGTGGATGTTAAAGTAACGCTTACCGATGGTTCTTTTCACGAAGTTGACTCGTCTGAAATGGCATTTAAGATAGCTGGTTCAATAGCATTTAAGGATGCGTGCAAAAAAGCCTCGCCTGTTATTTTGGAACCGATAATGAAAGCGGAGGTAACCGTTCCAGAGGATTATATGGGTGATGTTATCGGAGATCTAAATTCAAGACGTGGAAAAATAATCAGTATGGAAGCCAAGAATAAGGTGCAACATATAAGAACAACAGTTCCACTTGCTGAAATGTTTGGGTATTCAACATCTTTACGTTCTTTAACACAGGGCAGAGGGAACTATAGTATGGAGCCTTCTCATTATGAAGAAGTTCCAAGACAAATAGCTGATAAAATATTAGAAAAAAATTCAAAAGCATAAATTTAGGGAGGAAAGAAAATGGCAAAAGCTAAATTTGACAGGAGCAAGCCGCATGTAAATGTAGGGACGATAGGACATGTGGATCATGGAAAAACGACATTGACGGCAGCGATAACGAAGGTATTAGGTGATAAAGGGTTAGCGGAATA